>JAYVIT010000063.1:0-10341 GCA_043769965.1 Saprospiraceae bacterium | reverse complement strand
ATTCCTGTAACTGATGAAGAATATGATACATTTCAAAATTCCTAAACAATTAAAAACATCCTTACCCATTGATTATCCTTTTACTCTTAATTGGAAGCTTAGCTGGGAGAAGCCTTGCTTGAGGTTACGGAAAGGAAGCCGGTTAGCTGATCAGGATTATAAAGTTAATTGAATCAAACATTTGCCACTTTTTACAGTAAAATGGCAAATGTTAGCTCCCCTGTTGTTGTAAATCATAGCATTATAAAAATAATCTCCATCTAGACTTCTGAAAATAATTTATTGCCCATAAATTAGACAATGTTCATTATATTTGCATGTTCACGGGCCGTGAACATGTCTAATTGAGTGAACAAATAGATGAGAAATGGAAGAAAATATAGTGCATATAGCCTTGGATAAACTTCAGAAGCAAACAGGCATTGAGGGGATCTTTACCGCCAGCAATAAAAAGGGGATGGATGGTGAAGTGGATTTGATTTTTAAAACCGGCAAGGAACATTTTATCACCGAGGTTAAGCAAGAAATTCGCAATCGTCAATTGGATAAGATTATACATTGGGCGGCTATCAATAAAAACTACCTACTGATTGCTGATATCATATTCCCTAAAATTAAAGAAGAGCTAAGAAAGCATGGAATTGCTTATCTGGATACAGCCGGAAATATCTTTGTTCAAACCAACAAAAATCATATTTGGATAGAAGGAAACAAAAGGGAGAAAGCTGAAGCTGAAAAAGCAAATAGAGCATTTACTGCAACCGGCTTAAAAGCGGTCTATCTTTTTTTGATTGACGAAAATTTATTAACCCAACCACAACGTACCATAGCCAAGGAAGCTAGAATAGCATTAGGTAATATCAACTACATTATCAAAGGACTAAAAGAGTATGGATTTCTAATTGAGAAAGGAAAAAATCAATTTCAACTCATCAATAAAAAAGAACTGTTAGAAAAATGGCTTGATGACTTTGAGGAAAAGCTAAAACCTGCTTTGCACATCGGCAATTTCAAATATACAAATATTGAAGAGGAAAGAAACTGGAAGCATTTAGAATTATTAAATAAGCAAACCTTTTGGGGAGGTGAACCAGCAGGAGCAATTATAACAAACTATCTGGTGCCTGAAATTTTCACACTATACACAGAAGAAACAAGGAATAACCTGATTAAAAATTATCACCTCGTTCCAGACCCTATTGGAAAAATTAAAGTGTATAAAAAGTTCTGGAAGGATCAGGCAACATTTAACGATACCGTTGTGCATCCACTTTTGGCTTACACAGATCTAATGAATACAGGTAACAGCAGATGTATAGAAACGGCAAAAATAATTTATGATAAGTACATCAATGCAAACTTATAGAGAACTCCCCTTCCCTTACTTCAAAGAAGTATATGTCATTATTGACAATGTGTGCCGAAATTGGGAATTGAATATTATCTGATTGGCGCACAGGCAAGAGATTTCCACTTACTGGAAAACGGAATCGCACCAAGCAGAGGAACGCAGGATATAGATTTTGCAGTGATGATGCCTGAATTAAAACACTACCATGAACTACGAGAATTATTGATTAAAAACAATTTCCGAAAAGTGAACGAACCCTATCGGCTCATTTATGATAAAACAAATACTGTTATGGACTTGCTTCCCTTTGGAGAAATAGAAGAACAAGGAACAGTAACATTTACCGAAAGACAAATGGAACTTTCTGTAATTGGAATGAAGGAGGTCAATGAGCATGCATTACTAACTGAAATGGATGGCCTTACGATAAGAGTATCACCGATTGAGGGAATTGTACTTTTAAAACTTATTTCATTCAGTACTAAACCGGATAGGACAAAAGACCTTGATGACATTTGCCAAATTCTTAAAAATTACTTTGATATTAATGAGAAACGTTATCATTCTGAACACCTGGATCTTGTTGATGAATTGGCTGATGAGAATTATATTCAGTTAGCAGGTGCAAGATTGATGGGAAGAGATATAAAGAAGATTTTGGTTCAATCAGATAAATTATCAAACCAAATTGTAGGAATCATCCAAAATGAGCTTGCCGAAAATCCAGGAAGTATAACTCAGTATTTTCTTAGTAAAAATTATTTCAAGGATTACGAACTAATAAAAAGTATTTTTACTCAATTATTAAAGGGAATCCAAGAATAATGACCTGGGAATATTCTGAAGACAACTTAATAGAACAAACCGCGATTGATTTATTTTTCGATCGATTGCGATGGGATATTCAATTTGCGACAATAATAAAAAATTTGGCGAGTGCAATATAATTAAGTTTAACTGAATTGGTCTGATTTGGATTAATCCGAAAATAGGGTTGTTTTATGTAAATCAACCTAAAACAAAAATCCTCTTATCCGGAAGAATAAGAGGATTTTTTTGTTGAGGTCGAGAGCGGATTCGAACCGCTGTAGCAGCTTTTGCAGAGCTGAGCCTAGCCACTCGGCCACCCGACCTTATTTGAAGAGTTCGCAAAGGTAGAAAAAAATTTTAGTTGGCAGTTGGCAGTTGGCAGTTCACAGTTTTCAGTTTTCAGTTTTCATCCCGAGAATAGGGAGGCAGTTTGTTGGGAGAAGTTCACAGTTCACAGTTTTCAGTTTGCAGTTATAAGGAATTAGATAAGGCAATCGATTGAAAATTAGATAGATAGAAGTAGAAAATCAGAATAAACTCATATTGATTGGATAGATTCTTACACTTAATTGGAAATCCTGCCATTTCTTAAAATTTCAACTGCAAAACTAAGAACTGCAAACTGAGAACTGCCAACTTCCTCAAAACTCCACCTTCTTAACCAACACCTGATCCTTTCTCTTCACATGTACATCTGCCGATTGGCCTTTCTCAAATTTGCTTAATGCAGCCATGTATTCATAAACATCTTTCACTTTGTGTTCTCCAATTTGGATGATGATGTCGCCTCCTTCCAGTCCAGCTTTTTGTGCAGGACGATTGTCCAACACTGCATCAATTCTCATCCCATCTCCATTAAATACATAATCTGGCATGACTCCCATAGTTACCTTAAATGAACTGACCTTCTGTTTGTCTTCATCTTTGGTTTTTTGGAAAGTCAATTTGGGAGAATTGTTTAATTGTTTAATTGTTGATAAGATGATTTCTGAAACTTCTTTAATCCCGGAATAATTGACCAATGGACTGTCATCACTGGGTTTGTGATAGTCTTTATGTTGTCCGGTAAAAAAATGAAGAACCGGAATATCTTTCAAATAAAATGAAGTATGATCTGATGGTCCGATGCCACCATCTGAGTAATTAAATGTAAAATCAGTCGGTTTGACACGATCGAGAATATCTTTCCATTCTTTAGAAGTCCCCACACCGCTGATTGCAATCGTTTTTTCAACATTCAATCTACCAACCATATCCATATTTATCATGGCTAAAATGCTTTCCTTGGGAATCGTGGGATTCTCCATAAAAGCCTTAGAACCATACAGACCGAATTCTTCTCCCGAAAATGCTATAAACATTACATTGAACGGAAGTTTTTTGATCTGTTTTAATTGTTCAGCCAACCAAAGTAATGATGCTATGCCGCTGGCATTGTCGTCGGCACCATTATGAATAGAATGATCGTTGGGGCTTAACGAACCTGAGGCACCATGCCCAAGGTGATCATAATGAGCCCCAATAACCACCGTTTTCTTTGCTTTTTTATTCAAAAAACCAAGAACATTTTTGCCTGTCTTATCTTGATTCTTGGATTCGTGTGGATTTGATGCAAACTTGAATTCCTGAAACCAACTTTCATCGCCGCCTGGTATCAGACCTATATTTTGCATCCTTTGTTGGATATAATCTGCAGCCATGGTTTCACCGGCAGTACCGGTTTCTCTACCTTCCAAATCATCAGATGCGAGATATACAACATCCACTCTGATTTGCAATAATGGATCGGGTTGACCATAGCTTAAAAATGCAAGAAATAAAAAAAGAAAGCTACAAAGTAGCGATTTGAAATTAATGACTTTATACATAGATAATTTATTAATTGTAAATGGTTAATTGAAGTTGGTTAAACGGCAGACCGATAATTATCGGAACAGACATACAGTTAATTCAAATTCCAACGGCAAACTTCTATTTTTCGGTGGTCGGCGGTCAGTGGTCGGCGGTCGTTTTGTTATCACTCTTCAAAGCTACGAACAAAGCTTCATTTTAAAGGTTCAAAGCTTTAATTTTGCCAACTTAAAATCGGTCTATGTCCAAAAAATCTATAATAATATCCAGTATCCTCCTTGTGATCACCTTGTATCTCATCGCTTGTTTTTTTTCCCCTGCTATGTATAATTATAAAGATGAAATCAAAATTACTGGACCCTATAAGATGGTTTTTGTCATTATCAATGATATCAAGGACTGGCCCAAATGGTATAGTTGGAAAAAATCTGATCCGGAAATAAAATTTTCACCAGGGGGCAGGCAATTGAATATCGGTGCAAATTTCTCATTTGAAAGTAAAAATTTGGGTAATGGTTATGTTGAAATCAAGGAAGGATTTCAGGATTCACTTGTTGCTGCAATTATGAAATCATCTAAGATTCCAAAAAAGATAGAAGTCAGTTGGCAAATTCTTCCAGAAGGTACCCGATCTGTTTATGTAAATTTTAAAGCAAGGTTGGCTGGACAAATACCTTTTTTATTAAGAGCCTGGTATTTGGGAATGCATAAAGAATTAGATAAAATGTTTCATGAAGATCTGGAAGGCATGAAAACGTATATCGAAGATTTGGTGAAAGGAGATTTTGGTGTGGAAAAAGTTACTTATCAAGGTCAGAAGTATTTTGGTAAATTGGACATCATTGTGAATTCAAAAATTCCGCAATATTATGCTAAGTATTATCCTCTGATTTATAAAATGCTGGATTCAATGAAAGTTGAAATCACAGGACCACCTGTAGGATTGATTTTTGATTGGGAAGCCAAATCTGGATTTGTAGCCATTATGGCTGCGCTACCAATAAATGTCAAATTGCCCAACATTGCAGGATGGAGTTATATCGATGTTGAAAAAGCAGAATGTTTTAGATTGAAAAATTTAGGTAATTATACAACATTGAGGAATGCACATGCAAAAATGACCTATCTCATGGATAATTCACCGTATTCATTGGGCACTCCTGTTATTGAAGAATATGTTACTTCTCCATCGCAAGAACCCGACACAAGCAAATGGCAAACTAATATTTATTATCTGTTTTATACCAAAGGTGGATATAGTAAAACGGTGGAACAAAAAAGAACTTTTGATGAAATGATCAAGATGGAAGATGAAGAACGACTTAGAAAATTGAAAGATCTTTATGAAGGTTTCAAAGAAAATTGATTTTGATATTAATTCTAATGACCTTGAAACTATTACATCCAATACTTGATACTATCAGGATGCCTGTAAGCAATGCACTTATTTCAATTCCCCTAAGCATAGATGATTCCAGGTATATAGCTGGACGATTTGATCCCGCAGAACATCCCGATTTTATTGAATTCAAATCTGATACTATTCAAAATACAATGTATCTCAGAAAAGAAGTTTATAACGCTTTTTTGAAAATGGCAGAGGCTGCTATTCAAGATTCAGTACACCTAAACATTATTTCAGCCACTCGTACATTCGAATATCAAAAAGATATTTGGGAAAATAAATGGACAGGACTTACACAGGTTGATGGTAAGAAGCTTCATCTTCACCTTAAAGATCCTGTTGAGCGAGCACAAAAAATATTGGAGTATTCATCTCCACCCGGATTTTCAAGACATCATTGGGGTACTGATTTTGATTTGAATTCAACAGAACCAGAATATTTTGAAACACTTGAAGGTAATAAAGTATATCAATGGTTGAAATTGAGTGCCATCAAATTTGGTTTTTGTCAAACTTATACAGAATTCAATGATGAACGGCCAAGAGGATTTAATGAAGAAAAGTGGCATTGGTCCTATCTTCCCAGCTCAGAGCCTATTTGGAAAATACAAATTCAGAATTTTAAACATTCAAAAATATTTAGGTTTAAAGGAAGTTCTGCGCTGCGTTCCATCAATTTATTCGATTATGTTTTTTTTACAAATACCTGCAACTAGTTATGAATTTAGGATTGAGGAATTTGGATTTGGAATAATGAGATAAATCCTAATTCCTAATTCCTAAATCCCAAATCCTTAATTTTATAAATCGATTAATTCATCAATCCATAAAAATTACAATGGCACGAACCGAATCAAAAATGCTCGCACTTGGCACAATTGCACCTGCATTTAATCTTACCGATGTAGTAACAAATAAATTAATTTCATTGGACGACTACAATGATTATCAAGCATTCGTGATCATGTTCATTTGCAATCATTGTCCTTACGTCATTCACGTCAATCCGGAAATTGTAAAACTTAGCAATGATTATAAAGAAAAGGGTGTTGCTTTTTTTGCCATCAGTTCAAATGATATAGTAAATTATCCGCAGGATGCACCTGAACTAATGAAAGAACAGGCTTTGAAACTTGGTTATTCATTTCCATATTTATTTGATGAAACACAAGAAGTAGCGAAAGACTATGATGCGGCTTGCACTCCTGATTTCTATGTGTTTGATAAAAATAAAATATTGGTCTACCGTGGCAGGCTTGATGAATCAAGACCAAATTTAGGAATACCACTTACAGGAATAGACCTAAGGCAAGCGCTTGATGCAGTGATTTCAGGAAACAAGGTGAATGAACAACAGTATCCAAGTATGGGATGTAATATCAAGTGGAAATGAGGATCAAGAAGCAATTGGCAACATGCAATTGGCAAAGGGCAAGAATCAACAGGTCAACGATAAGTAATTCAACAATTTAGCAATTTAGCAATTTATCAATCAATCCAATTGATTCAAGTACAGGTTTAAATTGGATAGATGTGAAACATTGTTACAATGGAACACTTCAATTTATAGAAATTTTAGCGTTTAGGTAATTGAAGAAGATACAAAAATCCAAGCTAATATTTATACAAAAAGAATTGCATGTAGAGAAAGCTAAATCAAACAATCGCACACACATGAATGGATTGTTTAATAGTCTTTAGGTATTACATTTCTAATCGAAGGGAATTGAAAATAATAGAAAATAGTTTCCATTTTAAATGTTCTTGTCGTCACAAGTAGTACGAATCGTAAAAGAGTTCGATATATTTGTCCTATCACAATTAAATACCAATTTACCTATTCAATTCAATTTATTGAAGATCCACTCGGTCATACTTCTTTTATTATTTTGCTGTAGTTGGTTGATTGCCCAGCCTCCATCTTATCGTTTGTATACCATGCGGGAAGGGCTTTCACAAATGAAGATTTCTGCATTGCATATAGACAGGCGGGGTTACCTGTGGATTGGTACGCGAAATGGCTTGAACAAATTCGATGGTGAAAAATTTACGGTGTTTACTGAAGTTGATGGTTTACCGCATAATCGTATCCACGGTATTGAAGAGGATACAGCAGGCAATCTTGTTATTTTAACGTACAATGGAGTTTGCATTTTCGACGGGGCGAAGTTCACATCTTATCCTAAACCTTTTACAAGCGTGGTATTTGACTTAGCGGTTGACAAAAGCAATTCTGTTTGGATTTGCGAAGGGTTTGCCAACCCTGCGCTTTATGTATTTAGGGGTGGTGTATATAAGACTGTCGTCGAAAAAAAAGGGAACCTGCGTTTTCGATATGACAAATCAAAAGACCTTGGTTTTTTACTTGCTGAAAAAAGTATATTTCAAATTGAAAAAGATACATTACGAATAGTTGATAAAGGTGGATATTTTAGTTATCCAAGTGCGGGCGATTTGGAAGGGAAACCTTTTTTTATGCATGACCCATTTCCAGGTATCCAAAAGCAGGTTTTGATCTACCTCGATGGTACTCAAATCAAACCTGTTGGTACACTTGATATGAAAGAATCAAAACCCGAGATTCAAGATCTGCAGGAAAACATGATTTGGAATTCCTTCAGAAACAAACTGGATCTACCTGATCTTGGTAGTGGCAGAATTATATTTACCCACGAATTCCCTGTAACAAATGATGTCGAAAAGGATGCATACAATCAATATTGGATTGGCTCTGAAAATGGCTTAGGGCATACCTACAGTAATGCATTTTATTCTTTACCAACCGGAGAAGTGTCCAATGTCTGGACAATTCTTGAGGACATAGAAGGTAATATGTGGTTAGGTACTTATGGCAATCGTATTTTAGTCATTCCTGTTGGTTCCACTAAGATTCGAAAGAATCAGCTTAGTCCAGCCTTTCATTATTTCGCAGGCTCCGCCAAAGACAAGGATGGACGAATGTATTTTGCCACTGACAAAGGATTGGAAATACGGGAAGGAAAAAAAGTACGAATCCTTCTCTGGGAAAAGAACACAGTCTTTTCGGTGCATTACGATGCAAAAGGTGATCGCGTCGTTTTCGGAACATTAGAAGGAGTACATATTTTTCGACAGCCAGACAGCCTTAAGTTTTTTGGAATAAAAGAAGGCATGCATGAAAATCATTACATCCAGAATATCGGGAAAGACAAGAACGATCACTTTTGGTTGGGTAGTTATTCCGGTGTCAGCAGACTAAATGCGGAAACCGGGGTAATTGAAAATTATACTCATGAAAATGGAAGGTTGCCATGTCAGGGAGTTTATTGCAGCTTTTTGGATTCTAAGGACAACTTCTGGTTAGGTGGTGACCATGGATTGATGTATTACGACTATGATGGGGATTCGATTATACTCGTGAAAAGTAAGGTATTGCTTAGTATGGTAAAATCGTTGATTGATCTGGATGACCGGAGGCTCATGCTTGCCACTAAAGATGGGCTTTATGTCTTAGACACGGAACAGTTTTTTAAATCGGGCAAACCCGATTTTCAAGTTTTCAATTCATCAAACGGTTATTTAGGAATTGATCCTGGTTTTACAGGCATGTATAAGGATTCGAAAGGGTTTATCTGGATTTGTTCATCAACAACTGTTGATCGCCTGGACCCTTCGAAATTGATAACAACCGATCAACAAATGGCCGTGAATATTACTCATGTTAATGACCAGCGGCTGCCTTTTGAACATAATCAAAAAATGATTCAAATTCGATTTGGAGAATCAAATGTCGTAATCCGTTTTGAAGGCATTGGTTTCACACATCCTTTAATAACAAAATATCAATATAGACTTAATGGTGGTGAATGGTCAGAGTGGAAAATGGAAAGCCAGGTTATATTGAAAGATTTAGCATCCGGAAACTACAACTTTGAAGTTAGAGCAGGACCATCAGACAGACTTCCGGAACACAGCAAAATAGATAGGCTTAACTTTTCTATCCGGTTGTCATTTTATCGTGCTGCATGGTTTCCTCCTCTTGCCATAGGGCTGACAGCATTGCTCTTGATGTTGAGTTCTATTTATTTCATAAGACAGCGTATAGAGAGAAAGCGTTATGAGGGTCAACTGGAAGAAGCCAAATACCTACGCTCACAACTTCTCCTGGCTCAGTTAAATCCACATTTTATTTTCAATGTCCTGGCTAGTATTCAACACAAGGTGCTTTTTGAGAAAAAAGAAGAAGCCAGCCGTAGCATTGTTTCATTGTCCAAACTTTTACGAAATTTTTTGAGCGCTTCATACAAAGGGAATGCTTTAAAAGCAGGAAGTGCTGAATATGAAATTCCTTTGAGTACAGAAATCGAATTACTTCGCTCGTATGTGGAGTTTGAGCAAACCAAACACGACCGTCACTTTGAATATCATTTCGAAATAGCCGCAGATTTGAATCCGGAAAATCGCAGCCTGCCACCGATGCTTTTACAACCTTTTGTAGAAAATGCCATCAAGCATGGTTTGTTATTACAGAAAGAAAGAGGAAATTTATGGCTTAAATTTGATTCGAAAAATGGCACATTGTGCTGTGTTATTGAAGACGATGGAGTGGGTATAGAAAGGGCTCAGGAGTTGCAGAAGGATGCATTTCTTAAACATGAGTCGCTTGGTTCCAAGATTGTTAAAGAGCGGGTTCAATTGCTCAATGAACTGGGCTACCAAATTGAAATTGAGATTCAGTCACGTAAACCACAGGGTACAATTGTTCGAATAATAATTAAAGACGAAGAATGAATATAAATGCAGCCATTATTGAAGACAATAGCGATATCATAGAAACGCTAAAATATTCTTTGGCTCAGCTTAGTTTGCCGGTAACGGTTGTTGAAGTAGCCCAAACTGCGGAAGATGCATACAACGCGCTACAGAATGCAAGTGTTGAGCTTGC
>JAYVIT010000062.1:0-2832 GCA_043769965.1 Saprospiraceae bacterium | reverse complement strand
AACTTTTCCTATCCATACCTCAAGTTTAAGACTTTTTCGCTTTACTAAAGCTCTTGCACTAAAGTGCATGGTTTTTACCAGCGCCTGAGACCAATAAATCAAACCTTGTAAGCCTGCCTGCCGCAGGCAGGGGTTTAATTAATTACGTATCTAAAAAAAGAGATTTTAATTTTGAAATGGATTGCGCATTCCTGCAAGTTCAAGAAATTTTAGCAGCCCTTTTCTTCGATTCTCATCGAGCTCATAGTAAATATTTTTTTCAAAATAACCATCCAGATTTATTTGATTTAAATCAATATTATTTGCTATTAAATCAGAAATGCTTAAAAGACTTGATTTAAAAATATCATTCAACATAGCTATATCGGTGACTTTCAATTTTGTTTTGGATACCCATGCCGCAAATACAAAAGGCAAGCCTGTAAAGGATTTCCATTCAAGCCCAAGATCATATTCATATGGAAAATAATCTTCCAGCTCAAATACTTCATCACCTATTTTTACAAAGCCCGTCTTTAAATTTGGAATTCTATTTACCCGGTTCGTGAAAATAATATCCGGCTTCTTCCAATACTCTCTGCATAAAATTTGAATTAATAAATTGGAAGATCGTGAAGAATTATCCAGAACGATTTGTTGTAATTCCTCAATTGGATGACTGGAAAACAGTTTAACTGTTCTTACAGATCCGTCACACGAAATGCAATAATCGGAAACTATAAATAATTTTTCAAAATCCGAAATGGCTCCAACAGGCATTAATGCAACATCAACTTGATCTCTATGTAATAATTCTGAACAAACAGCCGGAGTGGCTTCTACTAATTCAATTAAATGGCGATTTGCCAATTCCTTTAATGCGTGTAAAAAAGGTAATGCATTTAAATATTTTACAGTGGCGATTCTTAAACTCAAAACACGTGATTTTGAATTAAGTGACTGCAATCATTTTCTAAAACAACATCCCAACTACCCTGATGGTAAATCGCCTGATAGAGTCCTGTATTCTGATGTTTGATTTGCTCCATAAAGCTCAAAGGTAATTCCTTAATTAGGCAAATCAAAACGCGCAATGTCCTGCCATGAGTACAAATCAAAGCTGTGTTAAACTCAGCCTCATGCAGATCAATAAAAAATCCCTGCAATCGAATAAATAAATCAAGTGCACTCTCACCGCCATCTGCCCTGTCATGATAATTACCATTCGACCAGGATTGAATGATCCGATCATACTTCAACATGAGTTCTTCATCACCAGCTTTCCCTTCGTGCTCTCCCCAATTGATTTCGTCAATCCGTTCATCTTTGTGAAGAATTCTGGTATCATTTACAAAATTCTGTATCGTTTGATAACTGCGCAACTGACTCGAACAATATATCCGTTCAAAATCAATAGAATTATAGTGATGAAAAAAAGCTTTAGCCTGCCAAAGTCCGGTTTCATTTAAATGTGAATCAATTCCTCTGCCTTGCACAATGCCAAGGCGATTCTGATCAGTCTCACCGTGACGTACTATATATATGTGCTTCTTCTTCATATCAGGCAACCGGTAATTGATAATAACTCTTTTTTGCTTCCTGAATCATTTCTTCTTTGGAAAATACTTTCAGCTCATTGTACAATGAATCTCTTTCAATTGCAGTTCGTCCAACATTTTGGATAAGCATCACTAAATCTGCTGTTGTCATCGAAGGACTTTGCTCCTCTGATCCTGCCATTGAATATATTTTCGTAGTATCATCAATCGTACCATCTATATCATCTACTCCAAATGCAAGTGCCAATTGTGCATGATCCCTACCCAGCATTGGCCAATATGCTTTTATATGATCAAAGTTATCGAGATAAATTCTCGATATGGCATAATTTTTTAAATCTTCAATTACGGTAACTTCTTCCAGATAGGATAACTCATTGTCTTTGTTTCTAAATTTTAATGGTATAAAAGTTTGAAATCCATTTGTCTTATCTTGTAATTTTCGAAGTCGCTCTAAATGATCAATCCGTTGTTCATAGTTTTCAAGATGTCCATATAACATGGTTGCATTCGATTTTTTTCCTAAGCCATGCCAGATCTCATGAATTCGCAACCATTCTTCTGTAGAACATTTTCCACCTGCAATCTGATCGCGAAGCTTTTCATCAAAGATCTCAGCGCCACCGCCAGGTAGCGAATCAACTCCGGATTGCATAATTTTTTTCATTCCCTCCTCATAACTAACTTTCGCTTTCTTAAAAATATAATGATATTCAACCGGTGTCAATGCTTTTAAATGCAGCTCAGGTCTGTGTGCTTTAATCGCTTGGAACAAATTGCAATAAAATTCCAAATCATATTTAGGTAAGACACCGCCAACAATATGAACTTCAGTAACTGACTTATCATCAAAACTCCTGACAATATCCATCATCTGTTCATAAGTGTATTCCCACCCCTCTTCTCTTTTTTTAATTAATCTTGAATACGAACAAAACGAGCAGGTATATACACAAACATTTGTTGGCTCAATATGAAAATTGCGATTGAAATAAGTCTTGTCCCCGTGTTTTTTTTCGCGAATAAAATTAGCTAAAGCTCCAACAAATGATAAATCAGCATAATTATATAAAAGTACCCCATCTTCAAAGCTAATCCGCTGGCCAGACAATACCTTATCACGGATATTCAGAAGATTCTCATTCTCCGGAGATTGAGTTGCAGGTATCAATTCATTTTGTAGAAAATTCATAACGTGGGATCAGATATGGGAAATAACAAGAAAGTCGTAAAACGGTTGAGGGGATTAGGAAAGGAAAGAGGCAAGGGGCAAGAAGCAATTGGCAATTGGCAA
>JAYVIT010000061.1:0-8521 GCA_043769965.1 Saprospiraceae bacterium | reverse complement strand
AGCCTACAGCCTACAGCCTACAGCCTACAGCCTACAGCCTACAGCCTACAGCCTACAGCCTACAGCCTACAGCCTATCCTCAATTCACATCCTTCCCCTCTTTCAACTTTTTAATCATTCCATCTACATTCATTTTATTATTCGGATCGGGTGCAAGTGGCAGTGCCTGGTTTGCAAATTTTAATGCTGAAGTAAAATCACCATTAGCGGAATTTCCACGAACCAATCCAACTAATGTTGTAAACTCGTTGGGATGTTTTTCATAATTCATTTTAAAAACTTGAAGTGCATCTTTGTACATCTTTAATCCGATGAGTTGTCTTCCGTATTGATGCAAATCGATCATAGTGCCAAGCGGAAGAATTTTTTTCATCAATTCAGCTGCTTCCAGTCCTCTGTTTAGTTTATGTAAAATCTGTGACTTTGTGGTCCAGGCTTGAAAACTTTTATCACCTCCAAAGTTTGTACTCGTTGCAGAATCGGCCCACATTAATGCTTCATTGAGATTGACATTTTTTTGTACACACCATTGTGCAGCTTGGTTCCAGCTTTGCCAAATAAATCCACGATCTGTTCGCAATTCATTTCTGAATGATGCAATCTGATCATTGATGTAATTGCTTTGAATTTTAAAAGAAATGGAAAGCCTTTCCCATTGCAATGCAATTGTTGCTGCATCTTCTGTTTGATTTGTAAATTCAAATTTCATCCATTCAATAGAATTATCTAAATGTTGTGGTTTAATCTGGATCCGCAACATATCTTCATCTGGTCTATAGAAATAACTTCCCCATGAGTTTGAGTTTCTTGAAAAAATCAAAGTGCATATGATTGAATCATAAGCGATAAAAAATCCATACTTACCGGCAGACAATTTTTGTCCATCGATCATCACTTCTTTTGAAAAAGAGATAGTTGTATTTTCATTTGCACCGGCTCTCCAGGGGGCTGCTTTGCTACTACCAAATCCCTGATCGGTAAAACCAGGTTGAACAAGTTCTCCCCAGATTTTTCCTTCTCTTCCTTTGACTCCTGGTCGGCTGTATTCTATGCTAACATTTGTCAACCCAACCCATTCGGATACAGTTGCTTTTTTGTTTCCCCCACTTGGTAATGTGGTTAATGGAATTTGGGAGTATCCATTCAAATAATTGAAGATTAGGATACTGATCAATGCGATTAGTCTTTTCATGATTTTGAATTGTTAAATTAAGAGGGCAAAATACGAAGAACTTCGTAGTTTTCAAACAACAGATAAAAATATTACTACCACATACGCACAGAGAGCGCATAGTATTATGTGAAATGACTAAGAACTGAAAGAAAAATGTATTATGGCTTATTTTAAATTCAGAAGATGATGCCCATATTTAGTATGAGTTCCGATCTGGTGCTCTTGGTTTTTCCATTCCAGAGAAAAATTTGTTGATCAGCATCCATTTCCAATTGTCGCCCTTCGAACCGTATAAATAATTTATCAAGAGGTCTTAATTCTATTCCTGCAGTAACACCCCAAAGTTTATATCCGGTTAATTTGCCGGAAGCATCAGTTATCGGTGATGAAACAAAAGCATTTGGATCAGTAAAATATTCAAACCTGCTGTAGACGGAAATCATTTTGCCTAAAGTATAACTTCCTGTTGCTACTCCGCTAAACATACTCGCCGATTTTTTAGCGTCTATAAGATCTGAATTTTTTTGCACACAAAAATCTACACCAAGTTGAAGTTTAAGTTTTTCCAATTGATAATTAAAAAAAACATTTTGATAAATGCGGAAATGTGAAATGCTATCTGCTTCTTCCGGAGTATCATCTCCAAGGTAATTGCTGTAGCCAAAGTTAATGTGCTCATTCATTACATATGTGGCTAACATTCCTATAGATTTCTTATTATTATTGTCCACAAATCCATTGTAACTATTCATAAGATAGAAATAAAACATCCATTTATCACTGGGTATATAGTTTAATCGAAAAGCACTTACCATTGCAGGTTCATGATATGTAGCAATTGCTGTCGAACTGCAAATATTTTCACGAGGCAACAATCCTTCCGTTCCAATGTGCGTGCGAAAGAAACCAGCATCTATCCAGAATTTTTTAGTTAGGCGAACTCCTGCATGTGCTTCCATGATGTTGTTATATGTTTCCGACCAATTGGTTCTTGCATAATCTCCATAATGAAATGATGCAGCTCCTCTTATTTTTTCTGCATCGTATTGAAAATTGATTTGTACGGTATTTAATCCAAATGAATTACTTTTAGGTGCAATGCTTGGAAACTTCTGATCTTGATTAATACCAACCGAATCATTGTAGAGTGCATAATATGCATCTGCATAAACACTGATCCAACTCGGAAGTCCGGATACTTTTTGGTCTTCTTCAATGATCTTATCTTTTATTTCAACAGCAGGTGTGTTTTGTATGTGGGTGATCACAACTTCTGGTACTTTATCTGCTAATGATTTCTCTGAACTCTGAAATTTAATTTCTTTGGTTCCTCCCCAGGCAATGCCGGAAAAAGATTCACTCATTTGAGTTGGCTTGCCATTTAATAATTGTATTATAAGTTCTTTGTTTACTTGTTGATTTTTTACTGCATACAATCTGATAAATGATTTTTCAACGGTATCTACATATGCCGGTAGATGAATGCTGATTGTTTTGCCACTTCTTCTGTGTGGAATCATTGTATTATCCCAGAGTGCGTAGAGTTCATCAGGAACTGTATTTGCAGTTATATAAAGTTTACGATCTGTAAATTTTTCAAAACTCAACGTACAGCTTAACTTATTCAAAGTTGAATCTAAATTCGAATTTGAAATGCTTTTTGTAAATATCTGCAAATAGGGAAATCCGTTTGAATGAAATTCAATATGAAATAATTGCTTGGGCGTGTTGCCTGCTTTCACCCATAATTGACCAGTAGGATCTTGTTTGTATTCCAATCCAGCCGACACTCTTATCCCTGAAATTTTACCAAGTGTTGGCATTTCTACTTTAGTCCATCCACTATCTATAGGAATTGAATTTATAAAAGGATAGGATGGGTTAATTTGGGAAAATAGATGCACGGATATGCAAAAGATAAAAACCAAAATGCATTTTATCCTGATGTTCATGCATTTATAAGTTGAATGAATGGAGCGCTTGCACAATATGAATGTGCAATCAAATCTGAGGTATTCAGACTGAATCTGTAGTAGTTTTCCATTATTGAAGAAACTTGCAGATATAGTCCGCAAAAACAGAGCCAAAATTGAAGACACACAAATTACGATAGACCAATTACGATAGGTTCTAATTGCAAATTGCCCATTGCAAATTGTCTATTGCAAACTGTTCCTCAGCTCAATGCAAATTCAACGATAGCTTCAGCATGGATCATGGTTGTATCAAAAACCGGAACGGATACATCTTGTTGAAGAATTAATAATGGAATTTCTGTGTAACCGAGTATGATTCCTTGAGCTCCCTGACGGATAAGCTGATCGATAATATCGAGATATTTTTCTCTGGTTTCTTTTTTTAGTATTCCTTTACCTAATTCACCTAGTATGGATTCGTGAATGAAATTGCAGTCGTCTTCTGATGGTATGATACTTTCAATTTTGTATTTTGTAAGTATGTCTTTGAAGAATGTTTGTTCCATGGTTACTTTCGTACCGAGTAAGGTTACTTTATTAATTTTTGATGATTTTATTTTTTCAGCAGTAGTTTCCGCGATATGGATAAAGGGTATGTTTATTTTTGTTGAATTTGATCTGCTATGAGATGAGGAGTATTTGCACAAAGAGCCAGACACTCTGCTCTTGAATTTTGTAGTTTAAGTGCAATTTCAATGAGGCGGTTTGAAATGTCAATCCATTTGCTCATATCTGTTGATGGTTTGAACTCTTCAAAGTTTACAGAATACAAAAGCAATTTAGCAGAATGTGATCCACCTAGTTTTTGATTGGTCATCTGGTTGAGTAATCTATAATATTCAACAGTAGAGAGCCAGGTAGTGCCGCCGATGAGACCGATGAGTTTCATGTCAATAGTTTTTGATTAATTTTCCATTTTGAAGTACTAGTTCATCATTAACTATCTTGTAAAAGAAAATGCCTGCAGATAATTCCTGAATTACAATGGTTTCATGATTTGAGTAAAATTCTTTTTCCAACACTTTAATTCCATTAATATTGAAGATAAGAATTCTTAATTTTTCTTCGTGAAGATTATGAATTGTTAAAGATGTTGATGCCGGGTTTGGATAGATAGCAATTGCATCTTGAGCTAATTCTTTTGAATATACAAGGTTGCAATGATCACCATAGATTGCTTCGTTATTTTTCTTTAAACAAATAAAAGTGTATTCATAATTAGCAATGCAAGTATAGAAAGTATCAACCAATAAAGGAAAGTAGTTTCCTAAATATTCTGCATAACTACCAACATCGAAAATAAAATTATTAATGAATTTACCATTTTTCAATTGAAGGCTTTCAATCTTGGTAAGAGTATTAGTGAAATACACACAACTATCCAAAGAATAGCATGGTATGAATGTTTTAAAGCTGTCATTTATTTTAAGACTAAAATCATAGAGTACTATTTCCTGGGACTCACATTGTTGTTGTTTTGATTTTAAATAATAATAATATACTTTTCGATTCAAAGTATCTTCACGCAAATAACCAATATTATAAATGAATCCTTGCGGTGGTTCTAATGGATAGTTTATATAACCTTTAAAAACTTCTGCTTTCAGAATTGTATAGATGTTACTATTAATTATAGTATCTCCATCGAAAAAATACTTTCTATGATGATCATAACCACCACACTGTGTGCAGTAGTAGATTACATGCCAATTCTTATCAGGCTCAATGAATTTATGATATTTCTGAGAATTCAGATTAGTAGAGCAATAGAATAACCCAATTAGCAAAAATAAATTTTTCATAATTGCAATTTTACAAAGCCAATAAGAACTCAACGGATAAGCTGATGTTTTGTTTCTAAACATCTAACATCTAACATCTAACATCTAACATCTAACATCTAACATCTAATTTACGTCCCCATAATTCTTGCCATTTGCACTATAACACCTTGCCACCAGGGAGCTACATAACGCAATTTGGGTTTGTTTGCTTCTACTGCTTTTACAATTTTGGCTACAATCGAATCAAGTGATTTATACTCCGTTGCTTTAAAAGTGAACTCTTCCATTTTTTTTATTTTGTCCGTCACATTCCAGAAATAGGAGAATGGTCCCATCCATTCGTATTTCTTTGCCATCATTTGTTGATTGTATCCGGTATGATAACTTCCGGGTTCAATGACTGAGACGTGGATATTTTTTGTGATGTATTTTAATTCCTGTCTTAAAATATCTGCAGCGGAAGAAAGCGCATATTTTGACATGCTGTAAGGACCTAAAAAAGGCCTTGGGCTTCGTCCCGCAAGTGAGCTGATAATAATCACTCTACCGGAATCTCTTGGTATCATTTGTTTGAATGCTTGTTGTGATGTGGCTATCGTTCCAAACACATTGGTTTCAAAATTTCTTTTTAGTCTTTCCATTGGAACTTCAGTTAATGAACCGGATTCACCCATGCCAGCATTGTTGATGAGTACATCTATTTTAAGTTGATCCATTTTATTTCTGTCTTCTTCAGAAGTGATGTCAAGTTTAAAACTTTCAATGGTAAGATTTGCATCCTTTAAGAATTCCTTCATCTCTGAGACATTTACGTCAGTATGACCGGTGGCATAGACATGGTGACCTTTTTTTGCCAAGGCTATGGCTGTAGCTTTTCCGATTCCACTCGTGGCACCAGTAATGAGAATAGATTGATTCATAAATGAAGGTTGACAGATAAGATAATAGAGAGTATATTGATTTAAAAGCGAATGTAATAAATTAATTCTGCAAGTAGATTAGGAATCTACCAGAAAAAGTGTCAAATAAAATGCGCTTTCAAAAATTTGATAGGTAAATCAATAAAGTAGAATTTGATTTATCTGTTTGGAATACAAATTACACCATAACTTTCTTCCATTTCCCTTTCTTAAAATAATACCAGGCTACCAAAGCAATCAACGTTTCTGCAACTGGTATGGAAATAAAGGCGCCAGTTGATGTCATATCTAATCCTAAGGCTAAAAAATAAGCAAGTGGAATTTGAAACAACCAGAAGCAAATGAAATAAATTATTGTTGGTGTTCTGGTATCTCCTGCTCCATTTAATGCTTGCGTCATTACCATGCCTATACCGTAAAATATATAACCGGCTCCAATGATTTGTAATGATAAGACTCCATATGCTATCACAGCTTCATCCTGAGTATAAATTCGAATAATTGGATCTGCAAAAAATAAAAATAAAAACATCACAAAGCCCATGAAAATTGCATTGTACTTTGCTGTAAGCATGACACTGAGTTCAGCTCTTTCTACTTGTTTGGCTCCCAGATTTTGTCCAACTAAAGTTGCAGCTGCATTGCTCAATCCCCAGGCGGGTAAAATAAAAAATACTACGTTGCGAATTGCGATCTGATATCCTGCTGATGCGGTGGTTCCTCCGGTTTCTGCAACCAATCTCGCTAAAATAATCCAACTGCCACTTGCAATAATGAATTGGAATGTGGCGGGCCAACCAATATGTATTATTGATTTTAAAATAGCATTGTCGAAATTAAAATGACGTGAATAGAATTTTAAAATTCCGCTGCCTTTAAACAAATGATAACATTGATAAATAACGCCGGTGCTTCTACCAATTACAGTGGCAATTGCTGCACCTTTTAAACCAAAAAAGTGAATAAATACCGGACATAAAATAATATTAATCAAACTCGCAATCCACAAACTTTTCATCGCCATTGCGGCATCACCCGCACCACGAAAAATTCCATTGATTAAAAACAAAAGGATAATGGACACACTTCCGCCCATCATGATACGTGTGAATACTGTTCCTTCTTCAACAACTTCCTTGCTCGCACCCATTAATGATAATATTTCACCGGCAAAAACAAATCCTGTGATACTTACAATCACAGTTACAATTAAAGCAATAATGAGTGATTGAGCACCTGCATGTGCAGCAGCTTCCGGATTTTTTTCACCAATTCTTCTTGCGACGATCGCAGTGGCAGCGGTGCTTAACCCAATAGCTATGGAATACACAATAGTGATCGCAGCCTCTGTTAATCCAACTGTTGCAATTGCATTCTGTCCTAATTTGCTTACAAAGAAAATATCGACTAAAGCAAATACACTTTCCAAACTCAATTCCAGGATCATTGGAATGGCCAATAAAAAAACAGCCCTGGATATACTTCCTTGGGTATAATCCATTTGTTCACCATTAAGTGATTGACGGATTGTAGCAAATATTTTTTTTAGGGTTGACAATGTAAAAATTAAATTACGAATTACGGTTGTGGTAATTATTAAATAAAATTGATAAAATTAAGCTGGCAAAGGTAATGATTGAAATACACTTTTCAATATGAAAGAAAAGAATGAACATTTATCATGTAGACGCTGGATGACATTTAATAAAAATATTATAGAAAATTATTAAACAATAGACTCCACTCAAAACTTTAATAATAATTCGTAATTTTTAACTTGCTTTCCACGTCACCTTATCGATTGAATATTTTCCACTTCCCAGAATGAAAATAACAAAGGATAACAGCAGAAATACAAAAGGTAAAGTTTTAGCCTGGAATTCATCATTGGCATGTGCCAGAAAGTAAGCAACGATCATGGTTATAAAAATAGGAATTATCGCCAGGCGCGTGAGATATCCAATTGTAACTAAAAAACCACAGATCAATTCAGCAAAAATCACTAGAATAAAAGAAAATTTTGAACCGATTCCAATGATATCAGGAAATTGTGGTAAAATTTCATCGTACGATATAAACTTTGTATAACCATAGTGTACAAATAAACTTCCATAAATTAATCGAAGAAACAGGGAAGCTAAATCCGTGTTTAATGATTCAAAACCAAGCAGCGTTTTTTTCATTTAAGTATATTTTACATTAAAAAATTTCAATTTATTGAATGAATATTATATAATTAATCAAGTGCCGATACTCAATCATGTCGGCAATATACAAAACGGCTTTATATTTGAATACAAAATTGCGTTTACTTTCTTATAATTATTTAGTATCTGGTAAGATATACTTCCAATTAATTGAGGTGCTGAATTGCACCTTCATCTGCTTTGTATTCTTCTATGACAAAGTTGAGTTGTTCTTTACTGGGAAAAACGGAATGCATGGTGAGTAATATTTTGTAACGACTTCTTCGAAAGTGGCGACAACATGAAAATTGGCATGCTATGCTATATGGTTTTCTTTAAATGAAAAACAATAAATAAACAGGGCTTTAGCAATGTTTAATAAATTTATTGGTCTCAGGCGCTGGTAAAAACCATGCACTTTAGTGCAAGAGCTTTAGTAAAGCGAAAAAGTCTTAAACTTGAGGTATGGATAGGAAAAGTT
>JAYVIT010000060.1:0-15852 GCA_043769965.1 Saprospiraceae bacterium | reverse complement strand
CTGTAGGCTGTAGGCTGTAGGCTGTAGGCTGTAGGCTGTAGGCTGTAGGCTGTAGGCTGTAGGCTGTAGGCTAAAACAATGGCGAGCGAATAAAATGGTTTCAGGTTTTCAATAATTTTTTCAATATAAAAACTGAGTTGTTGCAAGTTTGCAACTTGCAGCTCTTCCTATGAAAATTTTAACTCCTCATCCAATTCTTTATACTTAAATTCTTCTTCCGCTTCCGGTACATTTCCCAAAGATTCCTTTCCTTTTAATTTATGTACCGTGTATGCTTCTAGTTCTTCATCTTCAAATGGAATCAATAATTGCTGGAGTTGTTTGATAGTTGATTCATCTTTATATGAAATCAACCATTCATCCTGTTTTTCTTTGGGAAGAATGACTGGCATTCTCGGTCCTTCAAGTTTTGGATTGTTGTGAATTTTTGCCAACAGTTTATTTCCTTCTGTTGTAATTATTGAAACCGTTCGCAACAATTCTCCTGTTTCTTTGTCCACCCAATCTTCCCATATTCCTGCTAGGCTCATCGGTTCTCTGTTTTTCATGGCAATGTGAAATGGATATGTATTTCCTTTGTAGTGATGATGCTCATAAAATGCATCGATATAAACCAAACAGCGTTTATTTTTTGCAGAACTACGAAAGGATGGTTTTTCAAACAGCGTTTCTCTTCTTGCATTCAGAGTCTGTGCCCTCAATTGCTTTGCACTCTTAGCATCTTTCACCCATGCAGGAATCAATCCCCAATTGAATAAATTGGGTTCTTCCGGTTCCTTATTCGTAAATACCAATAACTTCGGAAATTCAAATCCACTCACTTGATAGTTCGGAGTCATCTCCTCTTCCAACTTTTTTAATTTTTCCTCCAGCTCTTTAATCATCTCCGGATCTTCCTGTCTATGCTTTGCATACTTAATGAGTATCCGGGTTGCGCTCACTACATTATAACACATGACAAATTAGTTGTTAGTTGTTAGTTGTTAGTTGTTAGTTGTTAGTTGATAAATTGTTGGATGGTTTAAATGTTAAATTGTTTCTCATAAAATTCCTTCATTCTTTAATTATTTCATTACCATTTCCTCTTCCCTCACCAATTCCCGATCAATCACCGGCAACCTTTTCATTTCACTCACTTCAATACTATAAAAATTATATTCCTCAACAACTTTTCCTACAATCAGATAACAACCCGATCCGGTGAATGGATATTTTTTTGCAGAAGGTGGAAAATGCACTGTATCAATCCAGTTACCTTCAATATCCACAAATGTACCAAAATGCATCTTATCCCCTTTTGTAGTGTAGGTTGTTTTTATCGTAACTAAATAACCAGCTATGCTCACTATTTTATTGAGATGCTTTGGCAATTCCTTAGCAGTAAGATGAACGGATAATTTTTCGCGGAGCAAATCAAAAGGCGAACACAAAGAAAATCCAAACAATTCGATTTCATCAAATGCATTGTCCAGTTTGGTATCATAAAGATTTGGAAGTTTCCAGGTTTTTGTTTCTGTATAAAATAGTTGTGGCAGGTTTTTATCGGGATGAGGTACATGCATCAGCGAATGTACTTCCCACAATAATTCTTTTTTATTTCTTCCGGTAAATCCTAAAGTACCAGCACGTATGAGCAAACGCATTTGTTCGATGGAAATGGAAAGACGCATTACCACATCATTCAAATCTGCAAATGGACCATTTGCATTTCGCTCTTCTAAAATATGCGTTATCGAATGATGCTCCAGTTTGCTGATCATATTCAATCCAAGATAAATTGTCTTGCCCTGAATTGTACACAATCCATCGCTATTATTCAAACAAGGTAATTTGATTTCCGCACCATGCATTCGTGCTTCGTGGATGTACAATTCCTTTCTGTAAAATCCTCCTCCATTATTTAAAGTGGCGACCATGTATTCTAAAGGAAAATAGGCCTTCAAAAATAATGCCTGGTAACTCTCCACTGCATAACTTGCAGAATGCCCTTTTGAAAATGCAAAATTGGCAAAGCTTTCAATCTGATTCCAGATATCTGCAACGAGTTTATCTGCATATCCTTTTTTCCTACAGTTGTTGAAAAAATTTTCCTGCACCTTATTAAACTCATTGCGTTGTTTAAATTTCCACGACATACCTCTGCGCAAATGATCTGCTTCTGCTAATGTTAAGCCAGCAAAAAAATGTGCCACTTTGATTACATCTTCCTGGTACACCATCACGCCATAAGTCTCGTGTAACAAATCATACAATTCCGGTAGTTGTTCTCTTGCTTTACGCCGCAAACTCTCGTCGCGATATCGCACGATGTATTCCCGCATCATGCCACTCTTTGCAACACCCGGACGAATGATTGAACTCGCTGCAACCAATCGAAGATAATCATCTGCACGTAATTTGGCTAATAACATTCGCATTGCAGGAGATTCAACATAGAAACATCCAATCGCTTTCCCTTCTCTAAGTAATTGTTTTACTGTTTCGTCTTCTTTAAATCTCGCAATATTGTGAATGTCGATTTCAACGCCATGATTATTCTTGATAACTTCTAATGAATCCTTTATTTTCCCCAATCCACGCTGACTTAAAATATCAAATTTAAACAAACCAATATCCTCTGCTTCAAGCATACTAAACTGTGTAGTTGGGTATCCTTTTGGCGGCATGATCGTTGCCGAATAACAACTGATAGGTTCCTGCGAAATGATAATCCCACTTGAATGTATGCTCAGATGACTTGGAAAACCGTGTATGAGTTTGCTATAACGCAACACGAGTTTTCCCATCTGATCGACATCAGGATATTTCTGCGTGTTTTGCAAACGATCTATTTCCCGTGGTGGCAAGCCGAATACTTTACCGAGTTCGCGTATTACTGCATCGTGTTGAAATGTATTGTATGCTCCTAATAATGCAGTGCGTTGATTCCCGAAACGATCGAAAATATATCGCGTAATGTCATCTCGATCCGTCCACGAAAAATCTATATCAAAATCCGGCGCATTGCTTCGGTATAAATTAATGAATCGTTCAAAATAAAGATCCAACTCTATAGGGTCGACATCTGTGATGCGCAACAGATAAGCAACAACACTGTTTGCACCGCTGCCACGTCCGACATAATAATAATTTTTACTCCGCGCATAGTTGATGATATCCCAGTTGATGAGAAAGTACGAAGCAAAATTTAAGGTCTCAATGACTTCCAGTTCTTTTTCTACGCGTTGCAGTACTTCCTGCGATGCATTTGGATAACGATATTGCAATCCATACTCACATTCACTGCGCAACAATTGCATATCGGAAGCTGCATCGCTGGTGTAATATTTAAGATTTTTATTCGCGAGTTTTCCGTATTCAAAATTGATATGACAATCATTGAGCATGCGGGTTGTATTTCCAATGATGGATGGATACATACTGTATGCTGTGAGCAGATCACTTTTTGAAAGCATGGTTTCTGCATCGCCTGCTTGTTGTTCGACGGATAATTTGCTGAGTAATGTATTTGTATCTATTGCCCGGAGCAAGCGATGTGCATTAAAATACGCTTTGTTCTGGTACGTCACCGGTTGCAGTGCAACCAGTTTATTGGTTTGTTTTTTAATATCCTGAAATGGCAGTGTCGCCAGATTTTTTAAACTGATACCCACGAATTCATTTTCTCTGAGTTTCCAGTTTTTGTACGCATGCACAGGATAAATGATATTGACATTTTTAAATTCAGGCGCTCTGTCATCAAATTCTTTTTCATTATGCAAATGATCGGTAAGGTGTTCATTCAATTCGCGGAAGCCCTCATTGTTGCAGGCAATGCCCACGTATTTTTGTCGTGCATGGTTTCGAAAATCAATTCCAACTACCGGTTTTATCCCGCGCTGTTTTGCCAAACGAATGATGTCGAGGCAGGCAGATGTATTATTAATATCCGTAACTGCAAATGCGGAATGTCCTTTTTGCTGCAACTCATCGAGTAACTCCTCAATGGAATAAGTTCCGTAACAAAAGCTGTAGTATGTGTGGCAGTTGAGGAGCATTGTTAGATGGTTACATTGCTAAATTGTTAAATTGTTGTCCCAATCCCAACGGTACCGTTGGGACTGTTGGGATTAAATGGTTACATTGTTACATTGCTAAATTGTTGGATTGTTGGATTGTTGGATTGTACGTTGCGAGTTGTTTAGAAAAAATATTTCGTAATTCCTGTCCGGTCAGGCGGGCGTTTTTCGTCCTGCAAGTATGCGGGTTATATGCTACGTTACCATAATTTTTACTTTTTAATTGAATTCCGTATTCCATTAAACGGATTAAAATCATTGTGTTCATAATTCATGGCCGTTGCTCTTGAAACCGCTTCTTTTCCAAATCGCTTGCGTATTTTATCCATGGCCTGGTAGAGTTGAATTTGTTCAACACTGTCTTCAAATAAATCAATCTGATGATTGCCTTGAACGAGATGACTGAACTTCACACCGATCATGCGAATCAACATGCGCTTCTGATAGAGTTTATCAAACAGTTCTTTTACTTTTCCGATGAGTGTATGATCGAGTGATGTATACGGCAGTCTTGCCTGTACAGTGTATGTGTTGAAATCAGAATACCGGATCTTGACTGTAACACAACCCGTAAGTTTTTTTTCGCTGCGCATTTGAAATGAAAGTTTTTCAGTCATCGCAACGAGTATTCCTTTTAATGCTTTTACATCAATAGTGTCTTTGTCAAATGTGCGCTCTGTGGAAATGGATTTATTTTCTGAATACGGAATGACAGGAGAGTTATCAATACCATTTGCTTTTTTCCAAATCAGCGTTCCGTTTTGTCCGAGTACTTGTTCCATCAGTTCCAATGGCATTTCCTGCAGCGTGCGTATCCACAATACTCCCATGCCGCGCAAGAGTTGATAGGTTTTATCACCGACCATTGGAATTTTTTTTACGGATAGTGGTGCAAGAAAATTCTTTTCAGTGCCGAATGGAATTTCTTTTTGTCCGTTAGGTTTAGCTTCTCCGGTACCAACTTTCGATACCGTTTTATTTGCAGACAGTGCAAATGAAATGGGAAGGTTTGTTTCTTTTGTAATTTTCTGACGCAGTTCAGTAGCCATTTTATAGCAACCGAAATAGCGATCCATACCAGTGAGATCGATATAAAATTCATCGATAGATGACTTTTCATACAAAGGCACTTTCTCGCTGATGATTTCCGTGACCAGGTCAGAGTACTTACTATATTGTGTATGGTCACCTCTCACGATGATTGCTTCCGGACATAGCTGCCTCGCCATACGCATTGGCATAGCCGAATGGATGCCAAACGTCCGGGCCTCATAACTGCAGGATGCCACGACTCCCCGGTCGCTGCTACCGCCCACCAATACGGGCTTTCCGACCAGTTTCGGATTGATCAACCGCTCTACCGAGACGAAGAAGGAATCCAGATCAAGATGTACGATATGTCTATCCATGCGAAAGTCTTGCAAAATTACCAGATTATTTAGTATGTTTGTGCTAATAATTTTAGTATGTCGAAAATAGCCAGAAATATCAAGCACTTACGGGGTTTAAAAAATTGGACCCAAACACAATTGGCCGATGAATTGGAGATTTCCAGGGCCAGGGTTGGCTCCTATGAAGAGGAAAGGTGTGATCCACCGGTAGATATTCTCATCAAAATTTCAAATTTGTTTCTAATCACAGTTGATATTTTGGTGAAATGTGACCTTGGGACTATAGACCCAAGTGATCTAATTAAGCTTGAGCAGAACAGAATACTATTCCCAATAGTAGTAGACAGGGACAACAATGATCAGGTAGAAGTTCTTACAGTAAATGCATCGGCAGGTTACTTAAAAGGATATGCCGATCCCGAATACATTGGAAAACTTCCATTAATAAATCTTCCCTTTCAATCGAGTGGAAAGCAACGCGCATTTCCGATTAAAGGAGATTCTATGCCACCACTAATAGATGGAAGTTATGTGATTGGAAAGTATATAGATACGTTGCAGGACATTCGCGATGGATCCACATATGTTTTAGTAACTAAAGATGAAGGCGTTGTATACAAACGCGTGTATAAAAAAGAGCATACACTCGAATTGCGTTCTGACAATTCAAATTACCAGCCCTACGAAGTAAAAGATGCCGACATTTTAGAAGTATGGGAATTTGTTTGCACGATCAGCAAATCCGATAAAAAGCAAGACAAACCCAACATGGAAAACATCATGCAGATTTTGCAAGGGATGAAGAGAGATATTGAGACTTTGAAGTAAGACTATGATTGAATGTATCTGTCACAATCCCAACGGTACCGTTGGGATTGTAGGAATTGATAAAACATGATTGTGCTATTCGTAATGAAACACCTTTGTTCATAGGAGAAAGAATAAATTTTAATTATGACTTCACCATCAAGAATAAAAGCATGTCAAAAAACAAAACCATAAATGTAAAAGGAACAGAAATCACGATCTTTCAAGGAGAGCAATCTGATTTTATATCGCTTACTGATATCGCCCGGTACAAGGATGCTGAGAATACAGATGATATTATAAAAAACTGGCTTAGAAATCGCAACACAATTGAATTATTGGGATTTTGGGAACAAATGTATAATCCGGATTTTAAACCCGTCGAATTCGACGGGTTTAGAAAGCAAGCAGGTCTAAATAGTTTCACTATGACACCTAAAAAATGGATTGAATCAACAAGTGTAATTGGTATCACTTCAAAATCGGGTAGATACGGAGGCACTTTTGCTCATAAAGACATTGCATTTGAATTCGCATCATGGATTTCGATTGAATTCAAACTTTATATCATCAAAGAATTTCAACGGTTAAAGGATGATGAAAGCAACCGACTTAAACTTGAATGGAACTTGCAACGCACCTTATCCAAAGTCAATTACCACATTCATACTGATGCAATAAAGGAAAAACTTATTCCAGCTGAACTCACCAAATCACAAATTAATTTTGTTTATGCTAATGAAGCCGATATGTTGAATGCAGCTTTGTTTGGAATGACTGCAAAACAATGGAGAGATGAAAATCCAGATATCGAAGGAAATATTCGTGATGAAGCAAGTATTGAACAACTTGTGGTACTATCAAACATGGAAAGCCTGCCTGCAGCAGGCAGGTATTAATGCTGTATTGATTCATCAGGGTTTGCAACAAAGTGAACGCTTAATGCAATTGAATAAGATAGCTATAACACAAATGAAGTCCTTGCTTAATAGCAGGCAGATAGCAAAATTGAAAAAGTAGATGCTTTGATTCTACTTCTTCCCCGAAATCAACTGCAAAATCACTAGTATAACAATTGCGCCAATAGCACCGGTAAGAATTGCACCTAATAACCCACCTCCCATACTAACGCCAAGCTTTCCTAAAAGCCAATAACCAACAAAGCTTCCGAGTATTCCGATGACAATGTTTCCGATTAATCCATAGCTGCTGCCTGTAAATAATAGGCTGCCCAGCCAACCAGCCACTGCGCCAACGATGAGAATGACAATGATATGCATAATGAGTTTTTTAGTTGCTCCAAATATAACGCTATATATAATTCTTACAAAGTCTTTTTAGAAGCAGTCGTTGCTTAAAGCATCCTTGCTTCAAGCTTGTCGTGGAGAACAATTCATTATTGCGTTCCAGCATCAAGCTTTTCGCAAACAAAATCCTTCCTGAGTATTAAATTTGCAATTCCCTATTCCAACAATTTAGCAATGCAAGAATTATTCGTCAAAAATGAAATCACAATAAACGCCCCTATTTCAAAAGTATGGGACGTATTGACAAATCGAGAACAAACCAAAAAATACATGTTTGGTTGTGAAGCAATTTCGGATTGGAAACCGGGGAGCCCTTTGTTATGGAAAGGAATGTGGGAAGAAAAGGAAATGGTTTTTGTGAAAGGAAATATAAATCACATTGAAAAAGAAAAACATCTTTCGTACACCACATTTGATCCCAACAATCCATCCATGATTGATAAACCGGAAAATTATACAACCGTAACCTTTGATCTTACAGAATTTGATGGTGAAACTTTACTAAAGGTTACACAAGGAGATTTTTCATTAGTAGATGATGGTGAAAGAAGATTCAACGAAGTGAACAATAATGGAGAAGGATGGAATCCTATCTTAGTTGAGATGAAGAAATTAGCTGAATCTTAAAATCATTCTTTAATACTTCAATGATTTAATGTCAGATCAAAGTATAGTTTATAATTCTATCGGCATTGGATATAATTCTACCCGTTGTGCAGATCCATATCTTTCAGAAAGACTTTATCAATTATTAAATCCGGAATCAGGAAAACTTTATCTTGACATAGGCTGCGGTTCTGGGAACTATACACTTGAATTAGCTAAACGGGGAATTGCATTTTGGGGAATGGATCCTTCTGCAATAATGCTTGATGAAGCAAAATCTAAATTTTCAGAAATCAATTGGTTATTCGGTTTTGCTGAAAACATTCCACTTAAGGATGAACAATTTGATGGAGCAATTGCCACCTTGACTATACATCATTGGAATAATCTTGAAATCTCGTTTACAGAAATCAATAGGGTACTTAAACCAGGAAGCAGATTGGTGATTTTTACTTCGACTCCTGAACAAATGCAAGGATATTGGTTGAATTATTATTTTCCTAACATGATGACAGAAGCAAATAATAAAATGCCTTCGCTTACCAAAGTTGAAAACGCTTTAAATAATGCAGGTATGAAAATCATAGTAACAGAAAAGTATTTTGTGCGGGACGATTTGCAGGATCTGTTTTTGTATTCTTGTAAAAACCAACCGGAGCTTTGCTTTGATGAAAATATTCGCAATGGCATTTCAACTTTTGCATTACAAAGCAATAAAGATGAAGTACAAAATGGATTGAGCAACCTTAGATTGGACATTGACAATAATTATCTGAAAGCAATTAAAAGACAATACGAAAATGATTTTGGGGACTATTTATTTATAATTTCCGAAACATAAAATTATAATGTCTATGTGATCTCTGTGCCTATGTGGTTAAAAAATATGGAACCACATAGGCACAGAGATCACATAGGTTTCTAAAACAATTTCTAAGAGTTCCTAAAAATTTTTCTAATTTTGGGATTGACCAATAAATATTCATTCTAACTGTTATTCAATGCATTCATTCTGGAGACAAATTATAATTCAAACTATACTCAAGCCCAAAGAAAGAACACTAGAAGCAAAGAGTAGCTATTCAGATTATGAATTAGCCAAAGGTTGGCGTGAATTGAAAATTAGTGTTTCTGAAAATATCAAAGATATTTTCTTAATTACCTTAGGTATTTTTTCTGCTTCCTTTGGATTTAAAGGATTTCTGTTGACAAACCGCTTTATTGATGGTGGAGCTACAGGGATTTCTTTATTGATTTCGACATTGTCACAAATTCCACTTTATATATTGTTGATTTGTGTCAATATTCCATTCATTATTTTAGGTTCAAGAATCATTGGTAAAATTTTTGCAATCAAAACCGCCTTAGCCATTTGCGGACTTGCATTGTGTGTTGCCACAGTTCAATTCCCCAATATTACAAATGACAATATACTTGTTGCAATATTTGGTGGATTTTTCCTGGGTGCTGGAATTGGACTATCAATCAGAGGTGGTGCTGTCATAGATGGAACAGAAGTATTGGCTATTTATTTAAGTCGCAAATTCGGAACAACCATTGGGGATATCATTATCATTATCAATGTGCTGATATTTTCTGCAGCTGCTTATTTTCTTTCGATAGAAATTGCATTGTATTCTATGGTTACATATCTCTCTGCATCGAAGACTCTTGATTTTATCATTGAGGGTATTGAAGAGTATACCGGAGTTACGATTGTTTCTTCACATAATGAAGAATTGCGACTTATGATAATAAACATCATGGGACGAGGGTGTACTGTGTACTCTGGCAAAAAGGGTTTTGGCAAACAAGGAGAATCAAAAAACACGGATATCATTTATACTGTTGTGACACGTCTTGAACTAAATAAATTAAATACAGAAATTCACAAAATCGATCCGAATGCATTTGTGGTAATGAGTAGCGTAAAAGATACAAAAGGAGGAATGATTAAGAAAAGACCTTTGAAACATTAATTTATTAATCTATTGGAAATAAAAAGAAGTTTGATCATATTTGAATACTATTTTAGTAAATTTCCACACATGAATAAGCTCTTGATGACTTTGCTCTTTTTATTGACACTTGGCTGTGCAACTAAAAAAGATAATTCCAATAAGGAGGAGTTTTCATTGTTTACAACTTTAAAAGATCCTTTTGAAACAATGGCCTTTATTAGTGCTTCAGATACCTACTTACTAAATGAATCTCAAAAAAACGCTTTAATTGATACTTTAAAAGCAGACAATTTATATCATGATGGCAAAGATTCTTTCCGGGTTGGAAATAATTTTAAACATTGTCAACAAATGTCTGAAATACTAACTCTAAAAAGTAAAGATGGTAAAGAATGGCTATTCCTTTCGCAAATTTCAAATCCTGATAAGCTCAATGTGCAGTGGGAGGAAATTAAAAATTTGATAGATATATACTCTGGAATTTCAAATTTGAATAAAGGAATCCTTTATATGAAATTAGAAGCTAAGACCAATAGCAGTTTAAATGCAACTTTTCGTAGTGAAAATTCCATAATAAATCTTGGAATTGAACTTCCATTTAAAATCTATTCAATGGACAGTTTATTATCAAATCATCAGGAAGTGATTTATCAGAATTCTTTAGATAAACTCATTCATCGATTAGAAATATTGCAAAACGCTTTAGTTTCTTATGACCAATTGGTATATAAATTGAGAAAGAATCAGACTTTAACCGCAGATGAAAGACTTTTTGGTTTAATACAATTTTGGACCGAAGTGAAATACAATTTCGTTTTTTCCGAGCGATTAAATTCGCTTAATTGGAATAAGCTCTTGCAGGAATATTTACCAAAAATAAAATCAGATCAATCCAATTATGAATATTATAAATTGCTCCAGAAATTGTGTGCAACTTTAAAAGATGGTCATACCAATGTTTATTTTCCGCGAAATATTGACATTAAAGAACCTTCAGTAAATTTACAATATCTTGATGGTAAGGTAATCGTAACTAATATTGTAACAAATTTACAATCTACGCTACCTATTGGATCTGAAATAATAAGTATAGAAGGAACAAATGTTAATAACTATTTAGAGAATCAGATAATCCCATTTATCAGTTCTTCTACAGATCATATTCTTAAAGAACAAAGTGTCAGAGAATTATTAATTGGACCCGCCAATAGCGAAGTCAAAATTACATTTGTCACACCTGATAGTATAACCAAAGAAACTACATTGAAAAGAAATTTTCACCAAGGCAGCTCAGCTTGGGTAAAATCAAAATCAAATCATTCAATTTGTGAATTCAAAATACTAAGTAATAATATTGCCTATATAAGTCTCAACTCCTTTAATTCAATTGATATCGTTGAATCTTTCGAAACTTTTTTGGATACCATTTCAAAATCAAAATCATTAATAATTGACCTTAGAAACAATGGAGGTGGAAATTCAACTTATGGATATGAAATACTTAAGTACTTTACCAGAAAACCATTCCTGACATCTACTTGGTCAACCAGAGAACATAAACCCGCCTTTAAAGCCTGGGGAGTACCATATAAATACAGAGAAAATAATGATTTAAATAAATTTGAGCTTCTGGCAAAACAAAATTGTTTAGGCACAAATATGTATTTGGGAACTCCGGATACCATCATTCCAAATAAAAAAAGATTACTCGAAAAACCTCTGGTTGTACTTATTGGAAGTAATACTGCTTCTGCAGCCGAGGATTTTTTGATTGCTTTGGATCAATTAAAGATTGCAACAACCATAGGATCTGTGACATACGGTAGCACTGGTCAACCATTAATGATAAAATTACCGGGAGGCGGATCAGCAAGAATTTGCACCAAGAAAGACAGCTATCCCGATGGAAGAGAATTCGTCGGTTTTGGAATTAAACCGGATATTGAAATTAAAGAGACGATAGAAAGTGTATTGATGGATCAGGATATTGTGCTTGATGCTGCTCTTAATTATTTAAAGAAAAAATAATTGGTCAGAGAGTCAAATAGATTTAAAACAAACTTCAATTCATCATGAAAATAAAAGCAATCATCACCGGAGCCTCTGGCATGGTAGGTGAAGGTCTTCTATATGAATGTCTTCAACATGATCAAGTTGAATCTGTATTAGTTGTCGGCAGAAGACATTATGGAACAACTCATCCTAAACTAAAAGAAATTTTAATCGAAAGTTTTTTTGATCTTAGTTTAATTGAATCGCAACTCTCCGGATACAACGCATGCTACTTTTGTCTTGGCGTTTCTTCCGTTGGTAAGAAAGAAGAAGAGTATTTTAAATTGACACATACTTTAACAATGAATTTTGCGCAGACACTTGCAAGGCTTAATCAAGAAATGATATTTTGTTATATCTCCGGTAAAGGAACAGACAGCAGTGAAAAAGGCAGGCTGATGTGGGCTCGCGTAAAAGGCAAAACAGAAAACGATCTGATGAAACTATCATTTAAACGTGTATACAATTTTCGCCCTGGCATGATCACTCCAACTGAAGGATTAAAGAATAAACTTTCACTTTACAAATACTTTGGTTGGCTTGCACCTATATTGAAACTTCTTGCGCCAAATTCAATTTGCACGTTAAAACAAATTGGGTTGGCTATGATAAATGTAACAAAAATAGGATATGAAAGACAAATATTGAAAGTGAGTGATATTAAGGTATTGGCGCATACTCCATTGATATCCCTTCCACCCATTGACTGAAGTCAATGGTAATTGATTGTTTTGGTAAATCGGTTTAAATTCTTTGAAAACAAAACCATGGAAAAAGTAAACATTGAAAATAAACTCATGCAGTTTTCTGATCATTGGAATCCACGCATAGTCGGAGAATTAAATGGTCAACATGTTAAACTTGCAAAATTTCAAGGTGAATTCATCTGGCATAAACATGATCACGAAGACGAACTGTTTTATGTTTTGAAAGGAAGTTTCGATATGCATTTAAGAGATAAGATCATAACACTAAATGAAAATGAATTTCTGATTGTGCCAAAAGGAGTAGAACACAAACCCGTAGCAGAACATGAAGTATCCATAATGCTATTCGAACCGGCATCAACCTTGAATACCGGTGATATAATTAATGAAAGAACTAAAGAGAAATTAGAAAAGATATAATTATTTAATTTCAGTGCGCCCGAAATTCAACTCACCCCGAATAGTTTCAACAAGTTGAAACTATTCATCCCTCTCTATTCGCTAGCGCTCATAAAGAGGGTGAGATTATTTTGAAACATTCAAAAATATTTCTTCATCTTATCCCCTCTTTATAAGCGCTAGCGAATAGAGAGGGGAAGCGCGAATAGCGCAGGGGTGAGCTAATCGCGTTTTCCGATATAATGTGTATGCAATTCACTTAACTTCTTTTGCATATCTCCTAATTTATCCTCCATCAAAGAATCATGAACATTTTTTGGTTCGCGAAATGCAATATGTGCATGATACTCCCAAATTTCTTTGACCTCTTCATAGGGCAGTTGGAAACTTGGATACTGGGTATTGTCTGATTTACAAAGAAGGGTATTGCTATCTGAATTGAGTTGCAATCTCTTATAGACCAGCCCATCCCTGGAGCTTACCACAATATAAGGTTCGTTGTTTTTAACATCGTTGATTTTCTCGACATACCTGCAAATGACTATTGACCCGGACTCCATTGGCAGCATCGAGTCTCCTTCTATTTCAAAAGCTCTGAAAAGCCCTTTTAGCGAAGGAATTAAAATCTTGGGTAGATCACTTACAAATTCAGGGTCCTGAAAGCTGCCGATATATCCGGCAGCAGCTTTTGTCCTGACAAATTCGATATTACCCTTTTGAGATTCATCCATGGTCATGGTCAAAATGCGCGTTTTTCCCGAATTTGAGTCCTCCCAAGCCATGTTTTGCATGTTAATATTTAATAAATCGTCAATTTGTACTTGGTAGTGCTTGGCCAATTTTACCAGCAATTCCATATTAGGTTGGGTATGAGCCCTCTCATAATCTCCCAAAGTAGTCCTGGGAATGCCTATTTTTTCGGCAACATCAGCCTGGGAGTATTCAAATTTCTTTCGTAGGTACTTTAAGTTTTGAGCGAGATACATATAAATCGATTATGGTTTAAGGATAAGCAAATATAGCTGAATTTTTCGACATTTTCAAGGAAAAATAGGAATTCTTTGCCGGCCCACAGCTGACCACTGACCACCGACAGTTCGATAAATTTGATGAATATGGCTGAATGTTAGTCAATTACAATTTGAGTATATTTGAATAATCAAACCAACTCTAAATATTAAAAGGATGATAAAATGTATTGGATATTTATTGATGATTGGAATACTAATCATTGCATGTGGAAAAGACAATGATGATTTTACGTATCCTCGTAAGTTTAGTTTCAAAAGATCAGAAATCATCAAGGAAAAAGTATTCTTAATTGGTGACAATGAATCGTATTCAGAAGTGAATCCATATAAAGGATACCTGGATTCGTTGAGGGCGGAATTTATTGTAAACTATTATCATTTTATAAAGGATACTTTAAAAGGTCCATTTATTGAATCAATTGAACTTCTAAGTGAAGATTCTATAAGACTTGAAGTATTCTATGATGATCATATTGACTTTTATACCTTCCCGGCAGATGTAAATAATGTGAATGGAGAAATTCTGGATCCAACTTTTTTTGACGCTACTGTTGTGTTGAATAAAGAAAAGCAAGAAATCAGGATTTGTTATGCTGAAGTTATCGGACTACTTCAAAACAGACCAATAACTTTGGATCAAAATTATTGTACCTCGAATGATCTAAATTCTGAGCTCAATATTTTTCTCAGCCAGGATGATTATATGAAAAATGATACTCTCGGAATTTATATATTGAATTTGGTGTATCAATAAATTTGTTGCGAAGACTTATACAAGTTTTGATTTCTGAATCAATTAAATATTTCTAATTGCTTATTATTAAGTTGCTCTAGTTCCAATAAATATTTCTTCCTCCATAAACCGCCGCCATATCCGGTAAGCTGTCCATCCGAACCAATCACCCTATGACAAGGAACTATGATAGCAATTTTATTCATCCCATTTGCATTCGCTACGGCTCTCACTGATGTTGGCTTTCCAATTGCATTCGCCTGTTGCTGATACGATCTTGTTGATCCAAATGGAATTTTTTGTAATTCATTCCAAACAGAAATTTGGAAAACAGAACCCTGCAAACTCAATGGTACTTTAAATTCTTTCAACCTGCTTTCAAAATAATCATTTAACTCTTGACGTAATTGCGGAAAATATCTGCCTTCTCCCGGAATGATAGAAGCGTTTAATCGGGAAGACAAATCTTTAAATTCAGTTTCTAACATCTTGCGATCCGTAAATTCCAATAAACAAATTCCTTTATCATCAGCACATGCTATCATTGGACCAATAGGTAATTCCAAACGCATCAGATCAATTACTTTTTCATCTTTACTCATCTTTGGTGATTTTCCAAAAATTGATTTAAATGAATCTGCAAATCCACTGACTGATTCATAACCAGAATCGTAGGCAGTGTTTGTAACCGTTTCTCCATTTTGAATTTTTTTAAAAGCACTATTAATGCGATACATCCTTTGATAGGCATGAAAGGTGATTCCATGATTTTTAAGAAACCATCTTCGCAATGTACTCGG
>JAYVIT010000059.1:0-14127 GCA_043769965.1 Saprospiraceae bacterium | reverse complement strand
GCTGCTTTAGTTAATTTTTCCTGAATCTCTTCCGGGATTTGATCATGTACCAAATGTATCTCTTCAGTAATTTTTGCTTTTACTTTTTCTTTTTCAACGGCTACTTTTTCATTGCGCTCTTGTCTTTCTTTAAATTTTTCTTCCCGCTTTTTAATTTTTTGAGTAAGGACTTCCAATTTTTCTCTGGTCTGCAATAATTCCTTAAGTTTTTCTTCTTTGGAACGTATTCGTTCTTCGATCATTTTGATTTTAGCGACACGGATCTGAGCTTCTAACTGACCTGTTGTTGTCGCAATTCTGCGATTTTCAAATTCGATATTTCGTTTTTCAAAATCTATGGATTGCTCCATCTTTTTAATTGCAATAACAAGTCCTTCATATCTCCGGAATATATGATCTGTGCCTCCAGTATTTTGATCTCTGTTTGAGTTTTTGTGCTCTCTTTTTTCACGAATGACTTTGAATGCTTCATTGAGTTTTACCAACAGCAACTCCCTGTCAGTCTTGTTGAACGAATGATCCTTCATCTCTTTTTGAATGACTATGAGTTGATCAAATAAAGGTTTCAACAAAGCTCCGGATTCAATTTTTTGGTTAACTTCTTCAATTTTATTTGAAATGAGTTCTGTTGTTTCTTTTGATTTTTGGTGAATTTCTGCGCTGAGACTTTTTCTCAATTTTTTTAATTCATCAAAAAGTGCATTTGATTTTTCTTTTAAAGAATCCGCATGATCCCTAAATAAATTTTTATCAAAAATGTGTGTTTGAACATTCGTCCACATTTCTTTTAATTCATCCCATAAAGGTTGACTATAAACTTCCAGTCTTTTGATTTTGTCACCAAGATCCTCGAGTTCGTTTTTAAAATTTTTATAAAGCTTAGTAGAAAGAATTACAAAATGCCATTCCATCTGAGCCCTTTGGATCACATCGGACCGTTCGACTTTTAGATCATCCGGCAGTATGCTATCCGCCATGGTGAGTTCAGTCACACGATGCTCCGTGGAAGCTGGAAACTTTAATTCCATACCTTCACGCCATTGACTCATGGTCTGGTTGTAAAATTCTTCGGTAATTTCTTTTTCGGGTGTACTCCAAATGTCCACTTTATTTTCTTCGGCATTCAGCGAAACGGCAAGCAATACTTTTTCTTCTTTCGCATTGACACCCCAAACGACTAATCTGGTTCTCATCTCAAATTTTTTTTCAGTTCTTTCTAAAATAATAATTTCATTCACCTCCCAAACAGAGGCCTTTGTTAGTTAATCAATTCGACTTTGCCTTAACGTTTAAAGTATGCAAAAATCAAACCAAAAAAGAGGAAGAAGGCTATAGGCTGTAGGGAGGATAAAATTCTTAAGTTTGGATAATATCAACCCCTTTTTAACTTCCTTATTATTAGCCAACTCTAAACTACTAATTTCTAAAGCCTACAGCCTTTCCCCAAGCCGCTAAGATACAAAACCATTGACAAGCAGGTAGTTAGCAATTTGAACCGCATTAGTTGCAGCACCTTTACGCAAATTATCTGCTGTTATCCAAAGATTCAGGGTCTTGCTTTGGGATTCATCCCTGCGAATACGTCCCACTAACACTTCATTGCGGTCCTTGGCCAATTGCGGAGTTGGATATTCGAATTTGGCAGGGTTGTCCAGGACTAGCAAACCGGGAAAATTAGAGAGCAGGAGTTGAATATCTTTTATTTCAAAATCTTTTTTGCATTCTATATTAATGGATTCCGAATGGCCACCATGAACGGGCACCCTTACAGCGGTTGCTGTAATCCGGATGGATGGGTCTCTTAATATCTTTCTGGTTTCATGTACCATCTTCATCTCTTCACGGGTATAATCATTGTCAAGAAATACATCACACTGTGGAATGCAATTTTCAAATATCGGATGATGATAAGCTCTTGGTTCTTCTACTGGCTCACCTTTCAGTTCTGATTCATATTGTTTTACAGCTTTCATTCCAGTGCCTGTAAAGGACTGATAGGTTGAAATGACCAATCGCTCCAGGCCATATGCCTTTTGAATTGGATATAAAGTCATCACCATTTGAATTGTCGAACAATTTGGATTGGCGATTATACGGGTTTCTTTTGTGATTGAATCTGCATTGATTTCAGGTACAACCAATGGCGAATTTGGATCCATCCTCCAGGCAGAAGAATTGTCCACGACATAGCATCCTTTTTCAGCAAATCTTGGAGCCCACTCCAGTGAAGTACTTCCACCCGCTGAAAAGATTGCAATGTTTGGTTTTGAATCGACTGCAGTTTGCATTCCAATGACTTCGTATTCTTTTCCATTCCAGCTTATTTTCTTTCCGACAGATCGTTCGGACGCCACAAAACTGATTTTATCAAATGGAAATTTGAATTCATTGAGAACCTTCAAAACAACCTGTCCGACTAATCCGGTCACCCCAACAATAGCAAGATGCATAAATTAAATTTTGTACAAAGATAATTTTGATTTCTTTTGTAGGATCTAATTAACTTGGTGTTTGCATGAAATTCAATTTTAGCATCTTGTTTTGTCTCCTGTTGTCTGCGATAAACGGACAATGGAAAGAATCCTTTCCATCGGGCATCGATAATGAATGGATTGGGGATAGGTCTCATTTTGTAGTTAATGCAAATCAACAACTTCAACTTTCTGCCCCTGTTGCCGGTACTTCTGTACTCTTGCATCCATTTGTTGTGACTGATAGTCTGATCTGGATATTTTATTTTAAAATGGAATTTGCGGCTTCATCTTCAAACAGAATGAATATTCTTTTGATGACAGATCGGTTAAATCAGGATTCAGCAAATGCTTATGTACTTGAAATCGGAGAAAATGGAAGTAATGATAATTGGAAATTTTATGTAAAACAACAGCAATCCAAAGTATTGATTACTGAAGGTGAACTCACCAAACTCGCATTCGATCCAGCACAGGCAAGAATGATGATCCAAAAAAATGCGGATAACAGTTGGATGTTTTCTTCTGATTATTCAGGAAATTCTCAATTTACATTGGAAGCATCGCTGCAAATGGTTCCTGATTTAAATATTAGTTCACCGCTTTTTGGAATTCAATGTTATTTCACGGATACCCGAAAGGATAAATTTTTTCTGGATGATATTTGTATTGCCAGTCCTGTCACTGATCTTAAAGCTCCAGAAATAATTCGGGCTACAGTTAATTCAGATTCAATTTTACAAATTCAATTTGATGAAGCTGTTGATAGTCTTTCTTCTTCAAATCTGGATAATTATCTTTTGGATGGAAGTATTTTTCCAGAGAACACCAAACGAACTGCCGCGGATCAACTTGAACTCGAATTTAATCTGAAATTCAGTTCATCCAAAAACTACCGTTTGCATTATGATAGGATATCTGATCTGAAAGGCAATCGTGCACTAAAGCAATTTTTTGATTTCACATCAGAGTTAATCATTCAGCCTGCTTCATTGAATATATTGATTACAGAAATAATGGCGGATCCGACACCCGTTGTTGGACTTCCGGAAAAAGAATTTGTCGAAATAAAAAATGTCAGTGGACAAAAGTTGGATCTTACCGATTGTATTTTAACGGATGGATCAACGGAATCCAAATTACCAAAATATTTTTTGGATGCTGATGTTAATCTAATTTTGTGCAACATCAGGGATACCCAGGAATTTAAATTGTTTGGTTCTGTTCTTGGATTAAGTAGTTTTCCGTCGCTAAATAATTCAGGTGATTTGGTAAGTTTGAGAAACAAAAATCAGGAGATTATTAATGAAGTCAATTATGATGATACCTGGTATCGTTCACCTACAAAAAAAGATGGAGGTTATACACTCGAATTAATCAATACAGGAAGTCCTTGTTCCGGAAAAGAAAATTGGCTCGCCAGTCAGCATTTTTCTGGAGGTACACCTGGCGCAATAAATTCCGTAGCAAATTATCATTTGGATATATCGGGTCCAAAGATCATTGACGCTTATCCTCTAAATGAATTTGAAATTAAGTTGATATTTGATGAAAAATTAAATCAAAGCATTTTATCAAACTTTACCTTAGAACCCGCACGGATGATTGCATCAGTTGATTTATTATCGCCTTCGGACAATGAATTGCTATTGGTATTAAATGAAGCACTTGAAAAAGGTATCCAATACAAAGTAATGATGAAAATGATTGGTGATTGTTTGGGGAACACATCAAATCTCGAATCAAATACTTTTGCATTGCCGGCAGAACCCATCTATCTAGATTTGGTTTGGTCCGAGGTTTTATTCAACCCCTACAGTGGCGGTTCTGATTTTGTTGAATTGTACAATCGGAGCAACAAAGTTTTATCCTTAAATAAATTGATGATTAAAAATAAGGCATCAAATGATATTTGGTATAAGGTAAGCTCTGACAAAATTATATTACCAGGAAATTACCTTGCGCTTACAATCGATCCTGAAAATGTTTATCATAGATACCCAAAAAGCGATTCTACGAAAATTATTAAAACCCAAATTCCTTCTATTGATGATGACGGTGGAAATCTTCAACTGGCATACAATCAAAATAATACTTTGCTGATACTGGATTCATTTACATTTAGTAAGGACTGGCATCATCCTTTTCTTCAAGATGATGAAGGAGTATCGTTGGAAAAAATTGATATGGAAGGATTTTCGGACAATCGCAATAACTGGCAATCTGCTGCTGCTTCATTTGGATACGCAACACCGGGTTTGGCAAATAGTCATTATATAGATACTACAAATGTAAATACGGATAAACCATATAACCTTTCATCAATCATCATAAGTCCAAATGGAGATTCATACCGAGATTTTTTGTCTATTGCTTTTCATCTCAATAAATCTGGCTACAAATCAAAAATAGAAATTTATGATCTTTCAGGACAAAAACTCAAATCATTAAGCTATCAGGTCTTGTCATCTCAGGATCTGATTATTTGGAATGGTGATGATGATGCCGGATCAATTTTGCCTGTCGGTAATTACATCCTTTATATGGAATTACTACATCCCCATGGTGATAAATTGGAATTTAAGGAGAGATTAGTGGTGGATCATTAATTGAATTGTTGAATTGATTAATTGTCCCGTAGGGATCCCTTTGGGGCTAAATTGTTTTTTTACCTATTGCCTATTGCCTATTGCTAATTTCCCCCTTCTCCGTTTCACTTCTTCCCTATTTATTGCTATTTTTGTAAATTCAACAATGAGTAAACAACAAATTTCAGAATCCATACAATGGGCCATGGTAGGATTCATTATTACTATGTCGTTGTTGTTTTTATTTCCACCAGACTATTTATTGGCCAAGCAGTTTTCGGGTTTTGCAATTCATTGGATGATACTTTGTCTTGCGATTGGCATTCTTGCTCTTTTCGGAGAAAATGAAAAATTTATGTACACCGGATTCCTTTCATCAGGGGTCATTGCTTTTTATTTAATGAATTCTTTCAATACGGATTTACGACTTGCCAATTTTAATAATTCGAATGCGATCACCGTACTTTTTGCGAATCTCACCTTAGGTGATGACGATGATGAAAAAACCTTGAGTTCCATTTATCAAAAAGATGCTGATATAATAGTAATTGAAGAGTTGACTCCGGATCAAGTTCAATTATTACAAAGAATAAAAACCCGTTATCCTTATCAATTTATGTTACCGAGGGTTGATCCTTTGGGAAAAGCGGTCTTATCAAAATTGAAATTTCAAAGTCACAATTCATTTGAGATAAAAGGTTTTCCGGTTTTACAATTGGTTATTTCTACAGATTCAAATGATAGCTTTAATATTGTAGTGACGAATTGTTTACCTCCGATTACGATGAATACCTATCAAAATGTAAGTCAATTTTTAGATTCTCTGGCGATCAGGATAACCAGTGAATACCAAAACGCAATTGTAGCTGCCAATTTTAATCTGGTACCCTGGTCACGGGAACTCCGTAATTTTAGAGTGAAAGCGAATTTGATTTCCAGTCGCCGCGATAATACAGAGGGCAGTACAAACACCAACGCCTTTGGAATTTTGAATTCACCAAACAATGAAATATTTTATTCAAAAGAACTGGAATGTTCCATGTTTCATGTGATCAATGATTCAAAAAGCAAACAATTGGGATTGTATGGGAGATATCAGAAGAAAGAGAAAAATGAAAAGTGAAAAATTAAAGAATGAAAGAATGTCGGAGCGCAGCGTAGATCCCGTCCCAATCCCAACGGTATCGTTGGGACTGTTGGGACGGGAAGGAATGAATATTGGGAAATAAATCAATATTGAATCATAAGCCCGGAGGGCTTAAATGATATAGCCGTGGGCAAAGCCCACGGAAAGAATAACCAAAATGTCAAGCCTGAAAGGCTTGAATAAAATTTAAGAATAGAAACACAGTTGTTGCAAGTCCCGAGAGTCGGGAGTAACTTGCAACTAATTATTCCGGCATGCTACAAACTTCACACAGTTGTTGCAAGTTTGTAACTTGCAACTAATTATGAATTTGATTTGTGCATATAGATTGTTTATTCTGAACTCAATAGTACATGTATTGTGCTTGCTTGTTTTCAGTTCAACTGTTTTTGCAAACAACACTTCCATCCATTCCGACAAAACAATCAAGCTGCCATTCCGCTATGTACAATCATTTATCATTCTCGATGTACAGCTTGAAAAATTAGTACCGATTAAACTTATTTTCGATACCGGTGCAGAACATACCATTTTATTTGAAAAGATTTGGACGGATATCATTGCTGGATCTTATGTCAGGGAAATCAAAGTAATTGGATCGGATCTTCAGCAGGAAATTCCTGCAATTTTGACTAGTCCCTTAAAATTAAGGTTTGGAGGGAAACATGAATTTGTTAGTCCGATGATTGTGCTCAAAGAAAATGTAACAAATATTTCTCAGGTTATTGGAGAGTCCATACAAGGTATATTGAGTGCAGCTATTTTTAGTCAATACTTAATTGAAATTGATTTTAAACATCAATTGTTGATATTGCGAAGTAAGGATTATGAAATACCAACTTCGTTTAAACCAATCGATATTGAGATTTATAAAAACAAACCCTATATCCAAACCAAAGTCTCAAGTAAAAATGGAAGTAACCAAATAATGAATTTATTATTGGATACTGGTGCAGGTTTGTCTCTTTTGATGTATTCAGATTCGGCATCACTGGTCAATATGCCTGATAAAATAATTCCAGGATACCTGGGAAGTGGTTTGGGAGGAATGCTCACCGGTTTTGTTGGAAAAATTCAATACATGTCACTCGATACATTTTTAGTGCCTGGAGTGATCACCCATTTTCTAAAAATCCATACGCAAATTGGACGAAATGAAAGTCAGCATAAAAATGGTTTGATCGGAAATCAGATTCTCGATAGATTCACCATCATTTTGGACTATCAAAAAGAAATATTGTATTTAAAACCTATCAATAATTATCAGGAAGTATTGGATTATGATAAATCAGGTATGTTGGTAATTAGTGGTGGGGGAAATTTACAAAGTTATTATGTCGCTTATATTGTTCCAAATACTCCCGCTTCAGAGGCAGGCATTCATGAAAATGATCAGATACTTAAAATCAATGGATGGCCTGTAACATTTTATTCTTTGGCAAAAATAAATTCTATACTTCAAGGTAAAGCGGGCAAAAAAATTAATTTGAAAGTAAAAAGAGATGGGAAGAAAATGAAGTTTAGTTTTGTGTTGAGACCGTTGATATAAAAGTGACGGCCGACAGATGATCGCCGACCGCCGATTATTAGGAATTGCAATTAACTAATGAATAAATAAATTAATTAAGCCTTTAAGTGATTTAACAAAAGATCTATTAATAATAAACCATCATTATTTTTTAATCCGTCATCCAAAACAGTCGGTGGTCGATCGTCAGTGGTCGGCGGTCATTTAAAATTTCGTACCTTTACCCTTCAATCCAAAATACTCCGATGAAATCAATGTTTGAAATGATTCAGTCTTTTCCGGCGCAGTTGGAAGAAGCTATTCAAATTGCAACACAAGCCAGGATTAATCAGCACTCGCATCCAATTCAAAAAATATTTATAAGTGGAATGGGTGGATCAGGCATTGGTGGCGAATTCGTTGCATCATTTATTAGAAGCAAATGTAAAGTTCCGGTTTTAGGTGGGAAATCATACAATGCACCAGGATGGATTGACATGTACACATTGGTAATCATTTCTTCATATTCCGGAAATACAGAAGAAACCATTTCGTGTTTTCAACAATTAAAAAACTCAGGAGCGAAGATTGTTTGCATTTCATCTGGTGGCGAAATTATTAAGTTGGCTAAAGAGTTGAACCTGGATTTTATACAATTGCCATCGAATTGGTCATCACCAAGAGCTTGTCTTGGTTACTCTTTGGTTTCCCAATTATCAGTAATTCATGCTTTGAATTTAATTGATGCATTATTCAAAAATGATTTGCAAGAAATCATCAATCGTCTGAAATCAGAAACCAGTGAAATCATAGAAAAGGCAAAACAACTTGCAACGGTCCTTCAAAGTAAAATGATTGTCATTTATACAACAGATAGAATTGAACCGGTAGCTGTGCGTTTTCGTCAGCAGATAAATGAAAACAGCAAAATGCTTTGCTGGCATCATGTCATCCCCGAAATGAATCACAATGAACTTGTCGGTTGGCGTTGGAAACAAGATGCATTAGCCGTTTTGTTTTTGCGAAATGCAGATGATCATCCAAGAAATGAAGCTAGAATTGAACTCACTAAAGAAATTGTTTCTCATTATACACCTGCTGTAATTGAATTGTACTCGAAAGGAAATTCTATAATCGAACGATCCATTTATCTAGTTCATCTTCTAGACTATGTCAGTGTATTTCTTGCTGATTATAATAAAATAGATTCAACAGAAGTTCGCGTCATTGATTTTTTGAAAACCGAGCTTTCAAAAATATAAAGGGTACTTCAAATAATTTCGGGTCAGGTTAAAAAGTATTTGACAAAGCAGGATGAGGCGCTTTGAAGGAAGTTATTTAGAGCAATACCTGACTAAAAAGCAACGAAATACTGCGAAGTCAAATGCTTTTCCCAGAGGGTTGATGGCGCGAAATAGAAATTTTTCGAAGCACCCTATAGAGTCCCATAGCAATAAATGCAATAGTGAGATAGATGCAAATGTAAGCGATGAGATCACCAGTCATTAAATAAGCTGTGGTTTCATCAGAAAATAAAATGCTCTTAGTAATCGCTGCTTCTTTTCCATATTGCGTTGCTTGCGAAACATCTCCTTTAGCATCGACATAACAGGATATTCCCGTATTTGCAGCTCTTGCAATGGGTCGCCTGAATTCAATCGCACGCAATACACCAAATGCAAGATGTTGTTTGTAACCAGGTGTATCATCCCACCAACCATCATTGGTCATTATAAAAATGGCTTGTGCTCCTTTGCGAATGTAATCTCCAATGTAATTACCATAAATCGATTCATAACAAATGACCGGTGCAATTTTATATTTTCCATTTTGAAAAATCGTCCGTTCTTTCTGCTTACCCAATCCGTAAATAGATGAACCTTCAAACATTTCGACAATCGGTTTTAAAAATGGAAGCAAATGTCTGTATGGAAAAGTTTCTACTCCCGGAACCAGTTTGGATTTTACATAAACAGGTATCGTTGTATCAATTGACGAAATCTGTATGGCACTGTTTTGATATTCATAAAACTGAGGTATTCTTCCTTCTTTATTTTTACGAGTGGCATCAGTATGTGGTTCACCTGTTTTAAATGGCTTTAAAGTAGTTACTCCAGATACAAGACAAAGATTTTGATATCCTAAAGTGATGTCGCGCATTCGTTTTATTCTCCAGTCTGTATCAAACTCATCAGTATGTATAACCTCAAAACTCGTTTCAGGCCAGATGAGGTAACGTGTATTTGGTGTACAAGCAACTCGCGATAGATTTTCAAACTTGATCATTTGCATATTCTGATCAATATCAAATTTTTCATAATGAGGTTCGTAATTGGGTTGTACAATTCCTACTTCAACTGGATTTCCTTTCAGTGAAAAACTCTGATACTTATAAATTCCATATACTGCGGGAATTACCAATAGTAATACTACAGTGCCAATTCGTACAATGGAATATTGTTTCTTAATGATGATTATTGCAATCAATATATTGACAAGTAAGATCCATAAAGTACCACCAAATGTTCCGGTGATATCATACCATTGAATCAATTTTGGCCAAAAAGCAAGACCATTGCCAAGAGTCAGCCAGGGCCATGAAATTTCCCAGGCTTGATGGACCCATTCAAAACAAATCCAAAAAGCAATGAAAGCCATATATTTTAATTTTGGAAAGGCTCTGCCAAATTTGATCATTCCTAACCAGGGGATAGACATAAAAAAACTATTCAACACAAAAGCAACTATGGCTGGGACTAAAGATGCATTTGCTACCCACCATGTGGCGCCTATGTTCCAAAAAATAAATGCATTGAACGTATACCACCAGTGAGTACTGTATTTAGCAGGCTTCTCACCTGAATCCAGATTGTGTTGTAAAATCAGCAAAGGCGCAAAACCTACAAAAAGTAATGGGCTGGTATATACAAAACCTTTGGCCAGCAAAAGGCCAGAACCAATGGACAACAAAAGCAAATTCATTGAACGGGTAGTGGGTATTCTGAGGCTATATACAAAGAGTACGATTCCAGCCCAACCACCCATCAATAAAAAGAGCGGATAATGGGCCCAAAACCTGAGATTGCCCATAGAATAACCGGCATAAACAGCTATCGCAAAGCAAACCATAGCCAGGAAACCGGTTAAAACTGAATGTATTTTCATGCTCGAGTCGGCTGAAAGGTACGGAAGAATTAGGCTGTAGGCTGCCTACCTGCCGGCCGGCAGGTAGGCCATAGGCTGTAGGTTTTGTTTTGTATTATAATTAATTAGCAGGTTTTGTATTTTAAAGTGCAGACAATCCAAATTGATATTGGATAATACTCTGATAACCAGAACTCTGTATTCCTACTGCCTATGGCCTAAACTTGTCCCGCAGTATTGCGGGAGCCTATAGCCTTTTTTCCTTGCGTAATTCAGGCCCACCGATTATCTTTGCACTCCAAATTTTTAGAATCATGAGAAAAAATATCCATCCAGCAGGCTACCGTTTCGTCATATTTAAGGACTTTTCCTGTAATGAGGCATTTCTCACCAGGTCATGTACGGCTACCAAAGAAACCATGGTTTGGGAAGATGGCAAGGAATACCCATTGATTCGTGTGGAGATTAGTTCGAAGTCGCACCCTTTCTTCACCGGTAAAATGAAGTTTGTTGATACTGCAGGTCGTATAGACAAATTCAATAAAAAGTTTTCTACTTCAAAATTTGCAAAGCCAGAAGCTCCTGCTGAAGACAACTAGATAAAATAAATGAATTTGTCTACTCTTCAAGAGTTGCCAATTCATTTGTTCCGATATTTGTCACACTATGGCAAATAAAAATCTCATCCTTGTCGAACCCACACATCGGGATTCTTTAAAACCTTTTAGTTGGTCAAGACCCGTTTCTACTTTCAGAATTGGAATACTCACTATTGCAGAAAAATGGGCGCGAAGGATGGAAGCAAATATTTCCAATTCCGTTCCGGAATATCTGCAAACAAAATTTCCAGTTCAGATTGAAGCTGAAAATTATTTGGTGCAATCTCATTTGCTTCCTTCATCCGAGCTTATAGAAATTATTTTGTCCTTGAGTAGTGGTGAATTTTTAATGTGCAAGGACAACTGGATTGCAGGAAGACTAAGCAAAGATCAAACACTTGAATTCCTGGACAAAAGGAATATTGCTACTTTCAAAAAACAATCTATTGATGAATATTTAGTACGGGGTATTCAAAACCTGTGGGAAATTTTTCAGTGGAATGAATATGAACTCAATGCTGATTACAATCTCATCACCAAAGGAAGGACTTCAGAAGTTGCTGATGCAAGTAATAAAATTATCGGAGATAAAATTTTTATTGAACAAGGAGGACAGCTTACATGCAGTATTATTAATACGACAACCGGTCCGGTGTATATAGGAAAGCATGCACAGATCATGGAAGGCTGCATGATCCGGGGTGGATTGGCATTGTGCGATAAGGCACAATTGAAGATGGGTGCAAAAATATATGGAGCAACGACAATAGGTCCGGATTCACGAGTTGGCGGTGAAGTAAATAATTCCGTGATACAAGGCTATAGCAATAAAGGACATGATGGATTTTTGGGAAATAGTGTTATTGGTGAATGGTGCAACATCGGAGCTGACTCCAACAATTCGAATTTGAAAAATAACTACGACGAAGTAAAACTTTGGAATTACACCGCAAAGCGATTCATTCCAACCGGAACTATTTTTTGTGGATTAATGATGGGTGATCATGCAAAATGTGGAATCAACACTATGTTCAATACAGGTACAGTTGTCGGATATGGTGCCAATGTATTTGGCGATGGATTTCCACGACAATACATTCCCGAATTTGCCTGGGGCGGTGCATCAGGATTCAACACTTTTCAATTGGATAAATTTTATCAAACTGCAAACGCAGTAATGAATCGTCGTGACATGAGTTTTGAAGAAGTGGATAAGAGGATTGCTAAGCAAATTTTCGATGAAAGTGCTGCGAGTAGAAGTTGGGAGAAGAATTGACCATCGTCCATTGTTTCTTTGTTCTAAAGATCTTGTGATTAGCGATCATTTTAATTCAACCAGAGCATTTTTTAAGAAATGAATTATTTTAACATCAATATACAAATTTTAAAAATATGCTTCTGCATTTACCGGAACAAGTAGAAAGTTGTAAACATATCCTTTTAGGCTTAGTATTGAATTTGAGAATTTCAAGAATCTTTTGGCAATGGTCAATGGTCAATGGTCGGTGGTCAATTTAATTTATGTTTCAATTCAAAAAATACCTCTCCTTCCTCTTCGACATTCTGCTCGAAGAAAAATCAACGCCCTTTAATCCTGTACTTAAATTGTTTTTGTCGCAAGGACAATTGAAATTAATTACAAAAGGCGCTGTGTATTCGTATGGTAATCTCTATTATAATTTTAGGGACAGTTTTCAAAAATTGGAAATTTCAAAACGCGAGATTAATGATGTATTGATCCTTGGATTAGGAACCGGAAGTATCATTCAACTCCTTGGACAAAAATTTAAGTTGAATGCAAGTTATGACGTAGTTGAAATAGATCCTGAAGTAGTAGCACTTTTTGAAAAATATAAGAAAGGATTTGTTTCTTCATCTTGTAATGTGCATGTCGCTGATGCATTTCAATACATGAAGTCTAATCAAAAAAATTACGATCTGATCTGCATGGATATTTTTTGCGATAAAACAGTTCCGGTAATCTTTGAATCCGAAGAATTTTTATTGAATCTCAAAAATGCATTGAATGAAAATGGACTTTTGATTTATAATCGTCTTGCAATTGATACCAATGATCAACAAAAGAATGAGTCGTTTTTTAAAATTTTCGAAAATGTATTTCCGGATGCTTCGATATTGAAGTTGGATTTTAATTGGATGTTTGTGGTGGATAGGAAATTACTTATTTAAAATCCTCCAACCTCCGTATCTAAAAAATTTAATCAGGGTAAACCACTAGTCGAAAAAATCAGGGTTTACCCTGATGCGCAAGTTAAAAAGTCTTCTCATCTTTGTTCCGTCAGCACAAATTTTAATCGCAACAAGATTTTTAACCCTAAATGGTTTGTGTATGAATAGAAAAAACATCTACTAAAAACCCGGCAAAATAAACATCCGGTGTATTTGAGCTGAGTGCTGATGCATTCAGAAGTACAACTCATGTCCTTTACTTAACTGTAGTCATACTCATGTGCATACATGAAGTAAAGCAACAGGTATTTTCGGCTTGAAGCTATTCTAAGATTTATTTTATTGTTGATTTATAAATTGTAAATTTTTCTTTTAAATATTCGTAACTATTCAGTAGTTAAATTAGCGATATTTAATAATTCTCCGAAAACTTCTTTACCGGATTTAATCGTAGTATCCACAATGGATCTAAGAATAGCAA
>JAYVIT010000058.1:0-4847 GCA_043769965.1 Saprospiraceae bacterium | reverse complement strand
GCCCGGATTCTAAGTGAAAATTTTAATCGGTCTCAAAGCAGATTTAATACACCGGATAGTTTATCGGATTCCATACCAATTCAACGGATTTACAATTTGATTCCAGCAAACGTCATCAATAACTCATTAGATAAAATCAACAATATGATTACCCTTGATAGAGGCGGAAGAGATCATATTGCTCCGGGCATGGGAGTCATCACAGCAAAAGGCATAGTCGGAATTGTAACGGATACCAGTGCCCATTACTCACTAGTCATGTCCATGTTACACAGCAATACAAGTATCAGCGCCCGGTTAAAAAGATCGGGGTTCATTGGTTCTCTTGTCTGGAATGGCAAGGATCCTTCGATCATGAATTTACAGGCTATCCAGAAGTACGCCGAAGTGTATCTCCGGGATACGGTAGTGACCAGTGGCTATTCAATCGTATTTCCCAAAAATTTATTGATTGGTTTTGTAGACTTTTACAAAGTGGAAGAAGGTTCATTTACATATAAAATAAATGTTGAATTAAGTCAATCATTGACCAACCTGGAACTGGTATATGTGATCAGTAACAACAATACCGGAGAAAAAGAAGAACTGGAAAAAAGAATGTTGCGCTATGAATAACATTTGGGTCAGTCATATTATCCGGTTTTTTTTATACATCATCATTCAGGTTTTGGTGCTCAAGGAAATTAATCTGGTTGGTTCAAATCAGAATTATATTTTCATTATAATATACCCGGTGGCTATACTGACGCTTCCCATGAAAATTCCACAATTTTTTATGGTGCTCGTTGCATTCGGAATTGGATTTATTGTAGATCTTTTTTATGTATCACCAGGCGTACATGCTGGTGCATGTTTATGGATGGTTGTTTTCCGGCCATTGGTATTGCGTTTGTTTGAACCTAAAAACGGATACCAAACAGATATAAGCCCAACCATTAGTAATCTGGGAGTGGTTTGGTTTTCGAAATATGCCAGTGTTTTGCTATTTATTTTTTTTCTGGCTTATTTTATTCTCGAAATTTTCACCTTTGTTTATATAGGGGATATCCTATTGAAAACGATACTTAGTTTTTTTGTATCGAGCCTTATTATTTTTCTTGTGCAACTTTTTTATAGTTTCAAATCTTAGTTGAAGCAGGAATGGAAGATAAAAAATTCAGTCGGTATCAAATTGTAAAAGGATTTCTGCTTTTGTGTGGGGTGGCATTAGTCGGGATACTGGCAAAAATTCAATTATTTAATCCTTACTATTCCAACAAAGCAAGTTCAATTACTTTAAATCAAAATACCATTTATCCGTCCAGAGGATTATTCTATGATCGGAATGGAAAATTGCTGGTCATTAATTATCCAACCTATGATTTGTATGTAACATACCGGGATGTGATGCCGGAAATGGACACTACTATGTTTTGCAAATTATTACACATTAGTCGCGAGACATTTATTCAAAATCTTGATAAAGACTGGAGCTCTGGAAAATACAGTAAAGCCATTCCTTTTGTATTCCTTAAAAGTATACCACCTGAATCTTTTCTTCCCTTTCAGGAAAATTCATTCCGGTTTCCTGGATTTGAAGGATTGCTTCGATCTATCAGGGTTTATGAGGAAGCACATGGTGCAAATTATCTTGGATACATAAGTGAAGTAACTAAAGAAGAAATTGATCGCTCAGATGGAAGATATAAACTAGGTGATTATTCTGGAACCTCAGGGCTGGAAAAATTTTATGAAGAATATATTCGTGGTGTCAATGGAGTTGAGTTTGTTTTAAAAGATAATCTGGGTAGAGAAGTTGGTCCATTTGATCATGGTAAGTTGGATAAAAAAGCGGTTTCTGGTTATGATATGCAATTATCGATAGATGTCGAACTTCAAAAATTAGGTGATAGTTTAATGCTGAATAAAGTTGGAGGGATCGTTGCCATTGAGCCTTCAACCGGCGAAATTCTTTGCCAGATTACTTCACCAACCTATAATCCCAATTTACTCTCCATACACAACAATCGCGGGGTGGCTTATGCATACTTGTTGAGAGATTCACTCAAACCATTGTTTGACCGGTCATCAAACGCAAAGTATCCACCAGGATCTATTTTTAAACCGATTCTTGCACTCATTGCCCAACAGGAAAGTGTGCTTCATGAATATACTTCGCATACTTGTACAGGTGCGTATTATTATAAAAATGTTTCATATGGATGTCATATTCATCCTAGTCCTTATAAATTGTCTGTTGCACTTCAGCATTCCTGCAATTCATATTTCATTCAATCATTCAGGGATCTCATCGAAATTGAAGGATTTAATAAACCACAGATAGGCCTTGATATATTGGTTAAATATCTTGGGGCATTTGGATTGGGCAAACCATTGTATACTGATGTTTCTACGGAAAGCAATGGATTTATTCCAACTTCGGAGTACTATACAAGAATGTATAAAACAGATCAATGGAGGTCAACTTATTTTGTTTCTGTTGGTATTGGTCAGGGGGAACTTCAGCTAACGACAATACAAATGGCAAATCTTGCTGTCATTCTTGCCAACAGAGGATATTATTATACCCCGCATTTAATTAAGAGCTTTATCAATCATCCAATAGAAATTCCCGAACGGTTTCGCATACAAAATAAAGTACCAATTGATAAAAAATATTTTGAACCAGTCATAGAAGGAATGGAACTTGCAGTGAGAGGAGGTACCGCATTTATGGCATACAATCCGGATATTGTCACTTGCGGTAAAACGGGAACTTCGCAGAATCCACATGGGGAAGATCATTCTGTTTTTTTTGCATTTGCACCGAAAGACAATCCCAAAATTGCCATCGCAGTCTATGTTGAAAATGCAGGATGGGGAGGTACAGTGGCAGCTCCGATTGCTTCATTGATGATTGAAAAATATTTAAGCAAAGCAATCAAACGGAAAGAACTTCAGGAAAAAATGATGAAGAAAAATCTCATCTCCAAAACGGCAAAGACATGATTATTTCTGCTATAGTCGCAATGAATAAAGAGTTGGTAATCGGATATGAAAATCAGATTCCCTGGTATCTATCTGCCGATCTGAAATATTTCAAAAAAATAACGATGGGCCACCCTATTCTCATGGGAAGAAAATGCTTTCAGAGTATTGGCAATCCCTTGCCGGGACGAACAAATATCATAGTGACAAGGGATCCCTATTTTATTGTCTCAAATAGCATCATTGTGCATTCTATTGAAGAAGGCATCTTGTGGTCAAAAAAAAATGAAGAAAAAGAAATTTTTATTATAGGTGGAGGAGAAATTTACAAGCAATCTGTGCATCTTTGGAATAAATTATACCTAACATTGGTAGATTTCCCTTGTAAAGGAGACACCTTTTTTCCAGAAATCAATTTAGATCAATGGAAAATCCGATCACAAGAGGATCATACCGCAGATGTGAAAAATAAAATGAACTATTCCTTTATCACCTATGAGAGATGAAAAGAACCTAGGAACTATCCCAATGGTATGAGACAATAGAGAACACATAATAGAGAACCAGTATACAGAGAACCAAGTACAGACATTTCGACAACTGACAATGGTCGATCGTCGGCCCGAGTTGTTGCAAGTTTGCCCACCTGCGGCCGGCCGGCAACTTGCAACTCATACTATCATCCTAAATACAACACCCCATGAAAGAAGACCTCATTCAATTTATTTGGAGATCCAAAATGTTATCTTCAAAAAACAAGTTGTTGAAAGTTTGCAACTTGCAACTTATACTATGAAAACTAAACATCAATGAATTTTTATAACACCCTAAATAATACACCCCATGAAAGAAGACCTCATTCAATTTATTTGGAGATCCAAAATGTTATCTTCAAAAAATCTCAAAACCACTTCCGGTGAATCCATTGAAATTTTGCAAACTGGAAATCTGAACACCAATCAGGGACCAGATTTTCTTTTTGCAAAAATTAAATTAGCAGAGATTCTCTGGGTGGGTCATGTTGAAATTCATGTAAAATCATCGGACTGGTTGGTGCACAATCATCAGGAAGATCCGAATTATCAGAATACCATTTTACATGTTGTTTGGGAACATGATCAGGAAATGGAATGGTCCGGTAGAATCTTGGCTTGTATCGAACTAAAGGATTTGATCGATCAGGATGTTTTGCACAATTATAAATTACTGATGCAAAATCAACAACGCATTCCATGCGAGCATTTCTTAGATCGAATTTCTCCGGTTGTAAAATCTGTGCAAATCGAACGAATGATGTTCGAACGAATGGAAGAAAAAACAGAAAAGTGTAAACGGGAATTGTCTTCTATGCAATGGGATTGGGAAGCAATTCTTTTTCATAAAATTGCACATTATATTGTAGCGCCAATAAATTGCGATGCAATGGATCAATTGTGTAGAATGCTCCCATATGCATTGATTAGCAAACACCAAAATGATTCGTTTCAATTGGCTGCATTGGTGTTTGGAACAGCAGGATTTTTAAATGAAGAATTGAATGATGAATATTCCAGGTCCTTATACAATGAATTTATATTTCTGCAAAAAAAATTTAAAATCCAAGTTATGGATTCATTTCAGTGGAAATTATTGAGATTACGTCCTTCTCACTTTCCGGCTTTGCGAATTGCACAATTAAGTACATTATTTTCCAATCATCAGCGCTTATTTTCTAGGATCCTTGAAACAAAGCAAATTTCCGGGATATACCGGCTTTTGGAAGTTGTGCCACCCGAATACTGGCAAAATCATTTTTCTTTTGATAAAAACTCAAATAGTCTAAAAAAAGCAAGCCTCGGTAAACAAACCAAGGAAATCATTATTATTAATGCCATATGCCC
>JAYVIT010000057.1:0-3770 GCA_043769965.1 Saprospiraceae bacterium | reverse complement strand
TGTATTGTTTCCTCCTGCATTGGCAAACCAATGATTATAATTCAATAAAGGTTGATTATAAGTAGTAAGATCCATTAATGGACTAACCAAAATAGTATTTCCGCCATCAACATCATCCGCAGAAGGATCTGTTGCTCCATTGCCGGTTACATAACATTCGTTACCAAAATCACCGGCGACATCAGATTCTGTTTGAATCATATTCCCATTTTGCAATGTGCCGACCGGTTCCGCGTGTACCCAAAAACCAGTACCTGCAGTACTCTTCACGGTCCATCCTAAATCGAAAATAAAATCATCCTGGTAACCTTTGTCTATCAAAACAACAATTTCAGCTGATGGAGCAAGTGAATTGTAAATTTCGCCTTTGTGCAGATAACCCCATTTTCCAACTACTAAATTATAGTTATTTATATCCTGTATAACTATCAAACTTGTCGAACCATCTGCCTCTGTGATGGACTCCACACTTCTATTTTTATTTTGAACAAGTACATGAGCACCTTCAATTGTCTGTAATGTTTTTTTATCTTTCACCACTATGCGTTGTGTTACCGTTTGAATTTTTAAAAGCTTGACATTTTTTATTATTAAAACACCATTTTGAAGTTCAATTTGAAATGTTGCAGGTATGTAATCCGGATGATTAAATGTAACTTCATAAGTGCCTGCAGTAGCATATCCTGTTTTGTAGTCTCCTTTGAGATTTGTTTCTTCACCATTCATTCTTGGAGCAGTAATTTTAACCGTAACATTTGAAATTGGAACATTAGTAAGACTATCACTGACTTTGCCTTCTAGATAACAAGCTCTGATATATTCTGGCTTGATGACAAATAATCCACCTTCAATGTCAGATGCGATTATAGTTCCACTTGGTAAATAAGGACTTACTCCCCAACAACCATGAAAACCAGATTGATTTCCAAAATAAGTATCGATGGAACCCACTTCGATGAGATTCTCAGGTCGGTGAGCGTCAACTATTTTTACTCCATCAGTGTAATAAGATGTGATGAGATATCCATTTAGATATCTGGTGTTGTGTGGTATGACTCCGGTTCCTTCAGTGTCTTTTGGTCTCCATTCATCTGTCTTACGAACATTGCTTAAATCGGAAATATCAAAAGCTGCAACAAATGCATCATTGCGTTCATCAGTGGTGAATATATATTTTGAGTCATCTGAGGTCCAACAATTATGTGTAAATGAAAAAGGTGTTGGTATGGTAGCCAATTCGATTGGATTACTTTTGTCTTTTACGTCCCAGACGGAAACAAAACCCTGGTATATATCTGAAGACCACATGGTATCATTTCTCAAATACATATCGTGACAGTATCTTTTTGTTTCTGCACCTAAATATGTTGGATTTTCCGGATCAATATTGAGATCAAAGAATAAGACTCCCTGCCAGGGTTGACAGCCATTCAAACATAAAATGCCTTTTTCATCAACAAAGACTGTATGGCAGTTAACTATATCGGCAGTTTGAGAATTCGCTGTGACACTGGTTGTCCAAAACTTACTGGTGATATTTGCAGGTGCATTTTTCATATTCACAATCACAACTCCGTCTGATTTGCTATCTGTCACTGCGTAGATGTGATCCTTATATGAAAACACTTCTCTCCAAATCGTATTTACTCCGGCGACTCGTGCTCTTTCAATAGGATTTGAAGGATCTTCCAGACTATAAATGACTAAAGCAGTTGTTGTACCTAAAGCAGCATATTCAATTCCATTTTTATCCACATAATGCCAGATTCCACTTCCAGCTCCGGGAACATGGGCCACAATCTTCATATTGAGATCTCCGTCTTGCGCGAAAACAGAATTGATTAGAAATACAAGGAAAACAAGAAGTACAGATTTTTTCATTCTTTATTTTTAAATTCCGGCAAAATTAGAGTTTATCGGCTGATTTTTTCAATTTTAACTAAATAGAAGGCTATCGTAAGAAAGAGGCATTGGGCAAGCTGCCGGCAGGCAGGCGGGGAGGTAATAAGCAATAAGCAGTCATTAAGAGGCAATCAATTATAGGTGGTAACAATCTAATAATTTAATCCCAAAAAGTATGTTTGGGACAACAATCCGGCAATTAACCTTATTCAATAATCACCTTCTCCAATCCAATCATTCCACTCTTATCCTGCAGTTTTAAAATATAAACACCCGGAGCAAATGCATGGACATCCATTTTGAAGTTTATGTCACCGGGTTTTAGATCTTTGGAAGCCACAGTATACCCAAATGAATTTATCAGATCCAGTTTTGATGTTTGATATAAACTTCCTAGTAAGCTAATATTTAGTTCGTCGGAAGTGGGATTGGGATAAATGCTAATTGTATTTAGATACGGTTTAAAATCAAAACTACCAGTCGTAAAACTAATTGTACTATCACAAACCGGTGCAACTTCCATTCTGTAGTTTGGATAATAAATACGAGTAAGCTGATTATAGTATGGTAACTTAAGACTATGTGGCCTGAAGTCGCAGGCCATTCCTCTATTTTCTGGTTTATGAATTACACCGAAATATTCAACACCTGTTGTGGGAACAACATAAATCCTGCAATCAGGACCTAATTGCATATTGCCAAAAGTAACAGTTGTCCAGGTTTTGAATCCGTCGAGGCTGTCAATTCTAATCACAGACTTTCCTATGTCAGGAGCATCCATGTCATATTGGAATAATTCTCTTCTTGTGCTTACATACAAATATCTGCCTGAAGGAGAAAATTCTGCTCCGCCAAGTGACACATACTTCGGTGTATCGAGTTGCATAAAATTACTTAGCAAACCTGATTGCCTGTCGAAATCATAAAGAAATACACCTTGTCCACCGTCCCCATATCGGGCAAGTTTAGTGCCTTGTGGATTGAATTTAAAAGCGCCACCACCTGAATAGACTTGATCTAATTGTTTTCCAATTCTTTGTTCAAATGGACCGATGAGTCCGGCTTTGGTCAAAAGAAATGTCCTATATAGTGTATCCGATCTTGCAGTAGGTGAAAGAATCCACCAATCTTCATTGTTAAAATGTTTACATGCAGAAACTTCACCGAAAGTTAGAAAGGAATCAATTACGATTTTTGTATTTTTTTCAATGACTTTGCCCAAATCATTATTTAATGATATATCAATTTTTGAAACTCTTAAAAAAGTAGCATAAGGATAATTTATAGATTCAGAATAACTTAAATGAAAAAGCCATAATATTTTAGAATTTCCGGGATCCTGTAAAAAGAAGTGTGATTGATTTCCGCCGGGATATCCTTGTTCGCACCAGGTACCTTGTTGTATAAAACCCGGATTAAGATTATCTCCATTTTCCATTAAATAACCAAGCCGATTATATATTACGCATCCATTTGAATAGGCAAATAAATTGCCAGATTCATCTGAGAAGTTAGGATTCACGTGACGAAAATTAAGATTCAATAGGTATTTGTATATTTTAACCTGACCATTATTAAAATCCAGAACAAAATTATTGGGATCATTCTGAGGATTGGGAGTTCCAAGTGTCCAGATGTAATCATGCTTGTATTGGCTATGTAAACTAGCTGTCGATATAAGTAACAAAATCAGTGCGTGAATTATCTTCATGTTAAAAAAAGATGGAGCCGGTTTTTCGCCGACTCCATTATTGTTTTATTGTTTCAATATTTTATTGGTCTCAGGCGCTGGTAAAAACCATGCACTTTAGTGCAAGAGCTTTAGTAAAGCGAAAAAGTCTTAAACTTGAGGTATGGATAGGAAAAGT
>JAYVIT010000056.1:0-18071 GCA_043769965.1 Saprospiraceae bacterium | reverse complement strand
ACTTTTCCTATCCATACCTCAAGTTTAAGACTTTTTCGCTTTACTAAAGCTCTTGCACTAAAGTGCATGGTTTTTACCAGCGCCTGAGACCAATAAAATTCAATTCCCCTCGCTCGGCGTAGGCTGTGCCTACGCCGAGCTTTAGGTGAAAGCTGGAGAGATTACGTTAGTGGGATAATTCGGGAATGTTGTAAGTTGCCGGCCGGCCGCAGACGGGCAAACTTGCAATAACATGATGGGTGCAAACTTGCAACAACATCAGCCTAAATATTTTAAGAATGGAAAATAAATTATAATTTATTCGTGCATATCCAACACGCGTTTCATCGTCGATCCGATTTCTGCTGGGGATTGTACAACGTGTATTCCACATTTTGCCATGATTTCCATTTTTGCAATGGCAGTGTCGTCTTTGCCACCAATGATGGCTCCGGCATGACCCATTTTCCTGCCTTTAGGAGCAGTTTGTCCAGCAACAAAACCAACTACAGGTTTTGTCCCATATTTTTTAATCCATTCGGCAGCTTCTGATTCCATATTGCCACCGATCTCACCTATCATGATGATACCTTCCGTTTGATAGTCGGCCATTAATAATTGTATTGCTTCCAAAGTTGTCGTGCCTGGTATTGGATCTCCACCGATGCCAATACAAGTTGATTGTCCCAAGCCTGCTTTCGTCACCTGATCAACTGCTTCATAAGTAAGTGTGCCCGATCTTGATACAATACCAACTGATCCTTTCTTATGAATAAACCCAGGCATGATTCCAACTTTTGCTTCACCAGGAGTAATAACTCCAGGACAATTTGGACCAATCAATCGGCAACCAAAGTTCTTCAGATATTCCTTGACTCTCAACATGTCTTGCACAGGCACACCTTCAGTGATGCAAATGATAACTGTTATTCCGGCTTCAGCCGCTTCCATAATTGCATCAGCTGCAAATGCAGGTGGAACAAAAATGATGGAAGTGTTTGCATCAACTTTAGTAACTGCTTCATGAACCGTATTGAATACCGGTTTTTCTAAATGGATCTGGCCTCCTTTTCCAGGAGTAATTCCACCAACTACATTGGTTCCATATTCAATCATTTGAGCAGCATGAAAACTGCCTTCTTTCCCTGTAAATCCCTGAACGATTACTTTAGAGTGGGAACCTACCAATACAGCCATTATTGTTTTTTCTTGAATTCCTGATTTTCGATGATAAACACGTCTTCGTCTGTGCGGGACATGTAATATTTTTCGCGCGCAAATTTCTCATAATTATTCTCAATATCACGCTTATCTTCTCTGACTTTTACAATTAATTTCTGATAGTTGAGCTTTTCTTGCTCTAAGACAGCAACATTGGAATAAATAGAAATGGCGACAGGTATCCTGTATTGATCAAAGAACATCATATAAATTAGAAAGGAAACAATGGTAAGCCAGTACTTATATTTTCCTAACCAAATATGAATGGACGCAATAAGTTGAAAAGATCTCTTCATTTACGATACAATCACAGGAATATTAGGCAAATATATATAATATTTATTTATCAAATATACTTTTGCCTGGATAAAACGCCTGTGGCCCCAATTCTTCTTCAATTCTAAGCAGTTGATTGTATTTAGCGGTGCGATCAGATCTAGATAAAGATCCCGTTTTAATTTGTCCGCAATTTAATGCTACTGTGAGATCAGCTATGGTGGTATCTTCAGTTTCTCCGGACCTATGACTCATCACACAGGCAAATGCAGAACGCTGTGCCAGTTGCACTGCATCGATCGATTCAGTAAGGCTACCGATTTGATTTACTTTTATTAAAACCGCATTCGCAGCTTTGGTTTTAATTCCTTTCATAATCCGTTCAGGATCTGTCACGAATAAATCATCTCCAACCAATTGAATTTTATTTCCAATTTTTTGGGTAATGCTCTGCCAACCTGACCAATCATCTTCTGCTAGTCCATCTTCAATAGAAACTATAGGATATTTTTTAACCAGTTCAATCCAGTAATCCACAAGTTGATCACTGTTCATTTTTTTGCCATCAGACTTGTGAAAGACATACATCTTAGAAGCATCATCATACATTTCAGATACCGCAGGATCCATTGCAAGCGCTAAATCAATACCTGGTTTGTATCCAGCATCTTCGATTGCTTTCATAATCAAATCCAATGCTTCTTCATTCGTAGATAACTCAGGTGCAAATCCACCTTCATCACCAACATTTGTTGAAAAGCCTTTCGATTTTAAAACTTCTTTAAGCGTGTGAAAAACTTCAGAACCCATTCGCAATGCTTCTGCAAAAGTAGAAGCCCCAATCGGAGCAATCATAAATTCCTGAAAATCCAATTTATTATCAGCATGTGCTCCGCCATTAATTATATTCATCAATGGAACAGGCATTATATGCGCATTAACACCACCAAGATATCTATACAATGGCATTCCGGATTCCACTGCAGCCGCTTTTGCTACTGCAAGAGAAATTCCAAGAATTGCATTTGCGCCATATCTTGATTTATTCTTGGTGCCATCCGATTCAATCATTATCTGATCGATCTCTCTTTGTTGCGTGACTTCCATTCCCAAAATCAAATCAGCTAATTCTTCTTCTACATGTTGGCATGCTTTAAGCACACCTTTTCCTTTATACATTTTTTGATCACCATCTCTAAGTTCAAGTGCTTCATGCTTACCTGTCGATGCGCCTGAAGGGACAGCAGCACGTTCAACAATTCCATATTCAGTTTCAACTTCAACTTCTACTGTTGGATTACCACGGCTATCTAAAATCTGCCTTGCTCGAATATCAATTATTTCACTCATGAATTTTGGTCACTTTATGTAATGAAGAGATCAATTGGTAAAATTGTTTGAATAAATATCTGGAGTCATGTGGCCCTGGACCAGCCTCAGGATGGTATTGTACACTGAATACAGGAAATTTCGTATGCAGCATTCCTTCTACTGAATTATCATTCAAATTGATGTGTGTAAGTTTGACATCTTTATTTTTCAAAAGATCTTCCGTATGCACAGCAAACCCATGGTTTTGACTAGTGATTTCACATAAACCTGTTTGTAAATTTTTCACCGGATGATTTGTTCCCCTGTGTCCGTGATGCATTTTATACGTTGCAATTCCCAAAGCCAGACTAATCAACTGATGACCCAGACAAATTCCAAACAATGGTTTTTTGGTTTCTATGATTTGCGTTATTGTTTCCAAGGCATAGTCCATTGGCTCTGGATCGCCAGGTCCGTTAGAAAGAAAAAATGCATCTGGATTCCATTTATTCAATTCATTGAATGCTGTTTTTGCAGGAAATACTTTAATATAAAATCCTGAAGCTTCCATCTGTCTTAGAATACTTTTCTTAATTCCAAAATCAAGGGCGGCTATTTTATATTGAGATGAGGGATCTCCAAAATAATATGAAGAATCAGCAGATACTGTTGAAGCAAGCTCCAAGCCTTGCATGTTTGGAACTGAACGCAAAAATTCTTTTAGTTTCGATAGTTCATTTAATTCCGTTGAAATAACAGCATTCATTGCACCATTTATGCGAATGTGTCTCACCAATGCCCGTGTATCAATACCATGAATGCAAATAATCTGGTGCTGCTCCAGGTATTCCTGAAGACTTTGACTGGCCAAATTCCTACTCATATGAGAAGAAAAATTTCTGCAGACTAATCCTCGAATCTGAACTTGATCCGATTCAGATTCTTTTCCAATGACACCATAGTTTCCTATATGCACATTAGTATTAACCATGATTTGACCAAAATAACTCGGATCCGTATAAATTTCCTGATATCCCGTCATTCCTGTATTAAAACAGATCTCACCGCCAACACTGCCTTGCCCGCCAGCTGCATAACCCTTAAACAAAGTTCCATCTTCTAAAAGCAGGAAAGCTTCTTGTTGATATGGGCCAATCATATTTAAAATTTATATTAAATTTTTGCAAATATATAAACCTTATGTTGAATCAAGGATTCCGGAAGCTTCTAATTTGCTTAGCACAAAAAAAAAAGCGGCAAAACTGCCGCTCTCAATATTATTTTTCTGTATTTGAATCCTCAGATATCTCTTCTGTTGCAGACACTTCTTCAGATTTTTTCTTAGCTCTACTACGTCTTGTTTTTTTAACTTCTGTAGTTGGAGCTTCAGATTTTGAAGCAGATACCATGATGTCATTAAAATCTACCAATTCTATCATTGCCATCTCAGCACCATCCCCTTTTCTAAATCCAGTACGCAAAACTCTTGTATATCCTCCTGGCCTAGATGCAATTTTTGCAGCTATTGCGGAAAACAATTCTGTAATTGAATCTTTATTTTGCAAATAAGCAAAAACAGTTCTACGTGAATGAGTAGTATTGTTTTTAGCTTTTGTCATCAATGGTTCGATATACACTCGCAATGCTTTCGCTTTTGCCAAAGTAGTTGTGATTCGTTTATGTCTGATCAATGCAGCAGCAAGGTTTCTCAACAGTGCCATCCTGTGACCTTTTTTTCTGCTTAAATGGTTAAATGCTTTTCCGTGACGCATGACAATATATTTTGCAAATAATTTATACTAGAATTCTTAATCTTCGTCTAACTTATATTTTGAAAGATCCATTCCGAAACTTAAGTTTTTGGTTGTAAGAAGTTCTTCAATTTCAACTAAAGATTTTTTTCCAAAATTTCTAAACTTAAGTAATTCGTGTGTATCATATTTCACCATTTCAGCAAGCGTATTTATTTTAGCTGCTTTCAAACAGTTGTATGCTCGTACTGACAAATCCAAATCTTCCAATGGAGTTTTCAATAATTTTCTCATATGCAATACGTGTTCGTCAACAATAGTGTCTTCTTTACGTACTGCATCTTCAAATGTGATATTCTCATCCGTGATCAACATCAAATGCTGAATCATTATTCTTGCTGCTTCTTTAACAGCATCCTCAGGATGAATTGTACCATCAGTCTTTACATCCAGTATGAGTTTTTCAAAATCTGTTTTTTGTCCAACCCTTGTATTTGAAACGGCGTATGAAACTTTTTTGATTGGTGTGTAAATTGCATCAACAGGAATAATACCAATTGGTAAATCTTTTGTGATCATTTCATCAGCTGGAACATAACCACGGCCTTTTGTAATTGTCAATTCCAATTCAAGATTTACAAATGGTTCCATTCTGCAAATAATTAAATCCGGATTGGTTACTTTAAAAACATTTGTATTGTTTTCAAGATCCCCTGCGAGAAATTTATCTTTACCACTAATTGTAATATAAATTTTTTCTTCTCTTATACTATTGGAATCCATTAATGGTTTTAAACAAACTTGTTTAAGATTGAGAATGATTTCAACGACATCTTCCATAACTCCTTTGATCGTCGCAAATTCATGTTCAACTCCTGCAATTCTGACATACGAAATCGCAAACCCTTCCAAAGAAGATAATAAAATTCTTCTCAATGAATTTCCGATAGTTTGTCCAAAGCCTGGTTCAAGAGGTTTGAATTCAAAAGTCCCTTCAAAGTCCGTGGCTTTTTGAAGAATAATCTGATCCGGCTTTTGAAAGTTTAGAATACTCATGTTTGAAAATTAAATTAGAAAAAAATTATTTAGAATACAACTCGACAATTAATTGTTCTTTGATCGGTTCTGGAACTTGCTCTCTAGTTGGATATTGGATAAATTTTCCTTCCATTTTATCAGAATTCCATTCTAACCAAGGAAATTTACGCAAGTCTATTTTTTGTGCAACCTGATGCTTTATAAATTCCAGGCTTTGCGAAATTCCTCTGACAGCTACGTGATCTCCTGGTTTTAGGCGCAATGAAGGAATATTTGCCAATTTTCCATTTACAGTAATGTGTCTATGAGAAACAATTTGTCTAGCTCCTTTTCTTGTCGGTGAAATTCCCATTCTATAAACTGTGTTATCCAGTCTTGCTTCCAAATACTGGAAAAGGTTTTCTCCGGTTACGCCTTCTTTTTTATGTGCATCATGAAATATATTTCTGAATTGGCGCTCAAGAACACCATACGTATATTTCGCTTTTTGCTTTTCTATTAATTGAAGTGCATAGTCAGATCGTTGTTTCTTCTTACGAGAAGGACCGTGCTGACCTGGTGCGTATTTCTTTTTCTCAAAAGATTTGTCATATCCTGTCAAGGATTGACCAAATGATCTTGATTTTTTAGTTACAGGGCCTGTATATCTTGCCATAAAGAAATGCTGTTATTGGATTTCAGATTAAACTCTTCTGTGTTTCGGTGGCCTGCAGCCGTTATGTGGAATTGGGGTCTTATCTATTATTTTAGTTATCTTGATACCCGCACTATCCAAAGCTCGTATTGCAGCTTCTCTTCCTGAACCTGGGCCCTTCACATAAACTTCTGCTGAACGCATACCGGCATCAAAGGCGGTAGCTGCGGCAGTATTGGCAGACATTTGTGCAGCAAAAGGAGTATTTTTCTTTGATCCTTTAAAACCCGCTTTTCCAGCACTGGACCAAGAAACTACTTCGCCAGCTCTATTGCATAAAGAAATGATAATGTTGTTGAAAGTCGCCTGTATATAGGCAAGTCCATCAGAATCAACTTTGACTTTTCTCTTTTTTGCTTTTTTTCCCTTTGCCATATATAGATAAATGAATTTGAATTATTTAGTAGCTTTTTTCTTATTTGCAACCGTTTTTCTCTTTCCTTTTCTTGTTCTAGCATTAGTCTTGGTACGTTGTCCTCTTACAGGTAATCCTTTTCTATGACGGATTCCTCTATAACAAGCAATATCCATTAATCGCTTAATGCTCAATTGGACATCTGATCGAAGTTCTCCTTCAACTTTAACTTCTTCCTGTATCACTTTTGCGATCGATTGAACCTGGTCGTTTGACCACTCCTGGACTCTAACACTTTCATTGATGTTTAACTTTGAAAGGATATTCCTGGCAGTTGTATTTCCTATTCCGTAGATATAGGTCAATCCAATAACTCCTCTTTTATTTCTTGGTAAATCTACCCCTGCAATACGCGCCATATTGATTTTAAATTTATATTAACCTTGACGTTGTTTGTACTTAGGATTCTTCTTATTAATAATATAAAGCTTACCCTTCCTACGAACAATTTTACAGTCCGCGGTTCTTTTCTTTATTGACGCTCTAACTCTCATATTACAATTTATTTATATCTGTAAGTTATTCTTCCTCTAGATAAATCATATGGACTCATTTCCACCGAAACTTTATCGCCTGGAAGAATCCGGATATAATTCATCCTCATTTTACCCGAAATTGTCGCGATGATGAGATGGTCATTTTGAAGGCGAACCCTAAACATCGCGTTGGAAAGGGCTTCTTCGATGGTTCCATCCTGTGTAATCAGGTTCTTTTTGGTCATCTTAAAAATTTCGGAGTGCAAATATCTATCTTTTTAAGCAATTTTTGTCAATTCTAAGTTATTTTTCACAGATTTTTCTATATAACTATGGTCCGATAAACACTCGCCTTTTTCTTTCCTAACCACCAGAGTATGTTCATAATGCGCCGACGTTTTTTTGTCTTGTGTCACCATGGTCCAACCGTCCTTCGATTGCCTTACTTTACGAGTACCCAGATTTATCATGGGCTCAATAGCAATGACCAATCCTTCTTTCAATACCAATCCTTTTCCACGTTTTCCATAGTTGGGTACTTCAGGAGGTTCGTGTAATTGTCTTCCAATGCCATGACCAACAAGTTCTCTAACCACACCATAATGGTATTTTCCTTCGGCATGTTCTTCAACTGCATAACTGATATCCCCAATTCGATTGCCTACTTTAGCTTGCAATACTCCCAAATTCAAAGATTCCAAAGTAACTCTGAGTAGTTGTACAATTTCTTCAGGTACGGGTTTAATTGCAAAAGTGTATGCTGAATCTCCATAAAATCCATTTTGTAAAACGCCACAGTCTATAGATAGCACTTCACCTTCTTTAAAAGGAATATCATTTGGAATGCCGTGTACGACTTCTTCATTTCTCGAGATACACAACGAAGCTGGAAAACCATGAAACCCTTTGAATGCTGGGGAAGCCTTATGATCCTTTATAAACTCTTCTGCCCTTTTATCAAGATCTAAGCCAGTGATTCCTGGCTTTAGCATTGAGGCTACTTCAGCTAGTGTCTTACAAACTAAAATACTGCTTTGTCTTATGAGTTCGATTTCCTCTTCTGTTTTGAGGTAAATCATTATAGGTGATAATTAATGTTTTTGTTGATAGAAAAATATTTTGGATTACGGATTTGGGATTAAGGATTTAGGAATTGAAAAAACTTTTAAATTCTTCTTAATTCGTTATTCCTTATTCATTATTCAAACTAAAAAAAATGTTGCTGTCCAAATCCTTCTACCCGTTAACGACTGGTCCAACGCCTTGGCTAAATCGTCCTTCAATTCTTCCAGATTTCACCAAGCCATCATATTTTCTCATCAAGAGATAAGATTCGACTTGTGAAAGAGTGTCAAGAATAACTCCCACCAAAATCAGAACTGATGAACCACCAAAAAATCTTGCAAATTCAGGATTAACTCCGAACATGACTGCAAAAGCAGGAAGGATTGTAAGAAAACCTAGAAAAACTGCTCCGGGAAGGGTTATCCTTGTTGTCGTGGTATCTATATATTCTTCCGTATCTTCTCCAGGTTTGATACCTGGAATAAAAGCATTTTGACGTTTTAAATACTCAGCATAATTTTGAGGATTAACAATCAAAGCTGTATAGATATATGTAAACCCAACCACTAAAATAAAGGTCAACATGCTGTGCCAAAATCCATATGGATCGGTAAGAACCTGTAAAATACCTGAACTTCCCAAGGAAGGATCTGAAGTCAAATATTGCACTGCCGTTAATGGAAGAAACAAAATAGCTTGTGCGAAGATGATAGGCATCACACCTGCAGCATTCACTTTAAGAGGGATATAATCTCTATTGGTTGACATAGGCATTGCACCAGCACCTCGCCCTACCATTCTTTTTGCGAATTGTATTGGAATTTTTCGAACCCCTTGAATAACCAATATACATGCAATTATGATGAGAAACAGAATTATCAACTCCATTAAGAAAAGCAACAATTGCTGCGTATTTAATTCAAATGCAAATGCAGACGGAAGTGTAGATATGATACCGATCATAATGATGAGTGAAATACCATTTCCAATTCCTCTATCTGTTATTCTTTCACCCAACCACATACAAAAAATTGTACCTGCCGTGAGAATGATACTATTTGAAAACCAAAATATAAATTGACTAACATTGGGGTCGACAGCACCCATAGATTTAATATAGGTAAGATAACCTCCACCTTGAACCAATGTAATAAACACCGTCAAAATTCTTGTAATCTGATTGAGTTTTTTTCTGCCGGACTCTCCTTCTTTTTGTTGTAATCTTTGGAAATAAGGTACGGCAAAGCCGAGCAACTGCACAATTATAGAAGCAGTTATGTAAGGCATGATACCCAATGCAAAAATGGAAGCTTTATCAAATGCACCTCCTGTATAACTACTGATTAAACCAAAAAGACTATTTGCTGAATTGGTTGTCTTTTGACTTAATACTTCCGGATCGACTCCGGGTAACACTATAAAAGAACCTACTCTGAATATTACAAGTAATGTGAGGGTATAGATAATTTTATCTTTCAGCTCATGTATGCTCCAGATATTCTTTAAAGTTTCTATTAGTTTTTTCATCCGATAAAATTAAATGATGTCAAGTGTCCCTCCTGCTGCTTCAATTTTTGATTTGGCAGCGGTTGTACATGCATGAACTTTTAATTTAAGTGCTTTTGATACTTCTCCCCGACCCAGTATTTTAATTTTATCATTTGCATTGAATATTCTATGCGATGAAAATATTTCGGGAGTAAATTCTAAAGTATTATACCGATCTGTATAAGACATCAACAGATCGAGGTTAATTTCTCTATACTCAATCCGGTTGATATTTCTAAAACCAAACTTAGGTAGTCTTCTCTGCAATGGTGTTTGTCCACCTTCAAATCCTTTTGTTGAAGTTGCACCAGATCTTGCCTTCATACCTTTATGGCCTTTTCCAGATGTTCCACCATGCCCAGATCCTTCACCTCTTGCAATTCTTTTTTTCCTATGTGTGGCACCTTTTGCAGGTTTTAAATTATGTAGTTCCATATCAATTATATCTTTTCTACTTGTACAAGATGTTTTACTTTATTTACCATACCAAGTATTTGAGGTGTTGATTCCAACTCAACAGCATCATTTGGATTTCTCAAACCAAGTGCTTGTATGGTTAACTTTTGCCTATTGCTTGCTTTAATTACACTCTTAGATTGAGTTATTTTAATTTTTGCCATGTTTTTTAATTTAACACCCTTCAAACACTTTTATTAATTCTATTTTTCTGTGCTTGGCTACTTCGTAAGGACTTCTGATTTTGGTTAATGCATCCAGAGTTGCCTTGACAACATTGTGCGGATTAGAAGATCCCATTGATTTAGCTAACACATTATGTATACCTGCTATGTCCAATACTGCTCTCATTGCACCACCGGCTATAACCCCTGTTCCATCAGCTGCAGGTTTTATAAACACGCGGCCTGCACCAAATTTTCCTTTTTGTTCATGTGCGATTGTACCTTTCATAATAGGTACTTTGATAAGATTCTTTTTTGCATCATCCACTGCTTTTGCAATAGCATCTGAAACCTCACGAGCCTTTCCGATTCCCTGACCTACTATACCATGACCATCGCCAACAACAACCAAAGCTGAGAAACTAAATGTACGTCCTCCTTTTGTAACTTTAGCAACACGGTTGAGTGAAACCAATTTCTCTTTTAACTCTGTGTCTGCTGCAGTTTTAATTCTAACTACATGTGATTTAGCCATATCTTTTATTAAATATATTTTTATTTAAAACTTCAATCCACCTTCTCTTGCGCCTTCAGCCAATGCTTTAATTCTACCATGATAAATAAATCCTCCTCTGTCAAAAACGACAGATTCAATACTCATGGTTTTTGCTTTTGATGCAATAAGAGTTCCTACTTTCTTTGCAAGTTCTGATTTTTTACCTTTTCCAATTGTTTTGTCTTGTGATGAAGCTGCACATAAGGTTTTACCCTGAGCATCATCAATCAGCTGACAATAAATTGATGTATTGCTTTTGAAAACAGACAACCTCGGTCTCTCCGAAGTACCCTGGACGGATTTGCGAATCCGGAATCTTATCTTTTGTCTTTGCGTATCTTTATTCTTTATCATTTCTTAAGCTTTATACTAAGCAATAAATTTATTTTCCAGCGGATTTACCTGCTTTCCTTCTCAGTATCTCACCGGTGAATTTGATTCCTTTACCCTTGAATGGCTCTGGCGATTTGAATGCTCTAAGTTTTGCACAGATTTGACCTATTAATTGAAGATCAGTACCTTTCAATATGATTTTGGGATTTTGTCCTTTTTCAGTCAGTGTTTCCACTTTCAATTCCGATGGTATATAGAACATTATTGGGTGAGAATAACCAACAGATAATTCAAGCAAATTACCGGTATTCGAAACCCTGTAACCAACTCCAACAAGTTCCATTTGTTTGGTAAATCCATCAGTAACACCTACAACCATATTATAGACCAAAGCTCTGGTAAGACCATGCAATGATTTATGTCTTTTTTGTTCAGTGGGACGACTAATTGTCAATATACCATCCTGATTATCGATCTTCATGTCAGGATCAATAACCTGAGTCAGGCTTCCTTTAGGACCCTTTACAGTGATTGACGATTTATCTATTTTGACGTCTACTCCTTTTGGAAGTGTAATTATTTTCTTTCCTATTCGTGACATGATGAAATAAATTTATTAATAAACCTGACACAATACTTCTCCTCCAATATTTGCTTTTCTTGCTTCCTTATCCGTCATAATACCTTTTGATGTGGATATGATAATAATACCTAGTCCATTAATGACTTTTGGTAAAGTATCCACATTTGCATAAACCCTTCTTCCTGGTTTACTCAGACGTGTTAAATCACGGATGATTGGCAATTTTGTCACAGGGTCATATTTAAGTGCTATTCGAATAAGCCCTTGCTTATTTTCAGAATCTTCAAATTTATACTTAAGTATATATCCGTATTTGTAAAGAATTTCCGTGATATGCTTTTTCTCATTAGAAGCCGGAATGTCGACAATGCGAAAACCTGCCATTTGCGCATTTCGGATTCTTGTAAGATAATCTGCTATCGGATCAGTAACTGCTGACATATATTTTTACTATTAATTTTTAAAAGATTACCAACTAGCCTTTACAATTCCAGGAATTTTGCCATCCAGGGCCATTAATCTGAATGCATATCTCGATATTCCAAATCTCCTCATAAACCCTCGTGGTCTGCCTGTTAATCCACATCTGTTTTTCAATCTTACAGGAGATGCGTTTCTTGGCAATTTTGATAAGCCTTCATAGTCTCCTTCTTTAATTAACTTCAACCGGATATCGTGATATTTTGCAACCACTTTTTCGCGTTTCGTCTGTCTTGCTATAATTGACTTTTTGGACATAGTTGAATGTATTAATTTTTTTGATTTTTAAATGGCATTCCCATTTCTTTAAGCAAAGCAAATGCTTCTGCATCTGTTTTTGCTGTAGTGACGAATGTGATATCCATCCCTGTTATTTTATTTATTTTATCGAGGTCGATTTCTGGAAAAATAATTTGTTCCGTAACGCCCAAGGTATAATTACCACGTCCATCAAAACTTGTATCACTAACTCCTCGAAAGTCTCTTACCCTTGGAAGGGCAACGGTGATCAAACGGTCAAGAAATTCATACATTTTGTCTTTCCTGAGCGTAACCTTGGCGCCAATAGGCATTTTCTCTCTAAGCTTAAAATTGGAGATCGCCTTTTTTGACATGGTGTGGATGGCCTTTTGTCCGGTTATAGTAGATAGTTCATTGATTGCATTATCAACAAGCTTTTTATCCTGCGTTGCCGCGCCAATTCCCTGGTTGATATTAATCTTCACCAATTTGGGTGCCTGCATAATGGATTTGTATTGAAACTTCTCCATTAACACAGGTACAACACTGGTCAAATAATGGTTTTTTAATCTATTCTGGTAACTCATCACTTAATTATTTCGCCTGATTTTTTAGATACTCTTACTTTCTGATCTTTCCTAATTTCAAATCCCACTCTTGTTGGTTTTCCACTTTTAGGATCCAACAACGCTAAATTTGAAATATGCAAGGGTGCTGACATTTCTACTATTCCACCTGGATTGTTATTCGCTGGTTTGGTATGACGCTTAACAATATTTACACCTTCTACAACCGCGCGATATTTATCTGTAATAATTGTGCTAACAATGCCTTGCTTACCCTTATTTGAACCGGCAATGACTTCAACTTTGTCGCCCTTTTTTATTTTAAACTTCATGATTACTTACAATTTGTAATGATTAAATTATAATACTTCCGGTGCTAATGAAACAATTCTCATATAATCTTTTTCTCTTAATTCTCTTGCCACCGGTCCGAAAATACGGGTACCTCTTGGTTCATCTGTTGCACTAAGCAATACCACAGCATTATCATCGAATCGGATGTACGATCCATCTTTTCTGCGAATTTCTTTTTTAGTACGTACGATCACAGCTTTTGAAACCGTACCTTTTTTTACTCCACCTGGAGTTGCTGATTTAACTGTGACTACAATTTTATCACCAATAGAAGCGTATCTTCTTTTTGTACCACCTAAAACACGGATACAAAGCACTTCTTTTGCTCCACTATTGTCAGCTACATTGAGCCTTGATTCTTGCTGTATCATTGCAGACTTATTTTAAGTTTATTCACCTTTTTTAATAATTTCAATCATCCTCCAACATTTATTTTTACTCAGCGGTCGTGTTTCCATGATGCGCACCAAGTCTCCAATGTTGCATTCATTTTTATCATCATGAGCAAAATACTTTTTGCTCTTATTCATTCTTTTGCCGTATTTGTTGTGTAACAAACTTCTCTCAACTTTTACTGTAATGGTTTTATCCATTTTATTACTAGCAACTACTCCTACTTTTTGTTTGCGAAGATTCCTTTCCATGATCAGTTTCTATTTATGATTTAGTTGAAGTTCTTTTTGTCATTTCTGTTTTCATCATGGCAATCTCTCTTCGTAAAAATTTTATTTGAACAGGATTTTGAAGTCCTTTCACTTTGTGTTCTAATTTTAAGCGATGCAAATCATTCATGTTATTCGTGAGATCTCTTTCAAGAGTCTCTGAATTCATTCCTGTTATTTCGCTGTATTTTTTTAAAGCCATAAAAAATTATTATGCGGTTGCTAAATTTTGAAATTCTCTTCTGACAATTACTTTAGTTTTGATCGGAAGTTTTTGTGCAGCAAGATGAAATGCTTCAACTGCTACATTATAAGGAATACCATCCATTTCAAACATGATTGCGCCTTGTTTTACTACTGCAACATAGTGGTCCAACGCTCCTTTACCTTTACCCATACGCACTTCTGCTGGTTTTGAGGTAATTGGTTTATCGGGAAAAATTCGAATCCAAACACTTCCTTCACGTTTCATATGTCTGGTCATCGCGACCCTTGCAGCTTCAATTTGACGATCGGTTATCCTTGCAGATTCCAATGCTTTCAAACCATATGTTCCAAAGGCTACAGTAGCCCCGCGATAAGCCATTCCTTTGTTTCTTCCTTTTTGCTGCTTTCTATATTTTAAGCGCTTTGGTTGTAACATTTTAGCATTTTTTAAAAAAGAGTCGCAAAATTACGAATATTTAAGACAATTATTTTCTTCTTCCACCTCTATCCTTACCTCCACCTCTATCGCCACCACCACCTCTGCGGTCTGGACGATCTCCTCCTCCTCTTCTATCATCCCTGTCAGATCCACCTCTTCTGTTGCCAGAGCCTATTCCGGACTTGGTTTCTTTTTTCTCAAGTCCAACTAAAGGAGATAAGTCCCTTTTTACATAGACTTCACCTTTACAAATCCAACACTTAATGCCAATTTTTCCATAAACCGTTTGAGCTTCTTTTATTGAATAATCAATATCTGCTCTAAAGGTGTGCAATGGAATACGGCCTTCTTTGTATTCTTCTGAACGAGCCATTTCAGCACCATTCAATCGACCTGAAATTCTCACCTTAATTCCTTCTGCACCAGCGCGAATCGTAGATTGTATAGCCATTTTAGATGCCCTTCTATAGTTAATCCGGGATTCAATTTGCTTGGCAATAGATTCAGCAACAATTGCTGCATCTAATTCCGGTTTGCGGATTTCAATGATATTAATTTGAATATCCTGATTGGTAAGCTTTTTTAATTCTTCCCGGATGCTGTCTACTTCAGTTCCACCTTTACCAATGATGATACCAGGTCTGGATGTCTGAATAGAAACCGTTATTCTCTTTAAAGTCCTTTCGATAATAATTCTTGCTAATCCACCTTTTGCGATTCGAGCATTTAGATAAATACGGATTTTCTCATCCTCAACTACTTTTTGAGCAAAATTTTTGCCTCCAAACCAATTTGACTCCCATCCCCGGATGATACCTAAGCGATTTCCTATCGGATTTGCTTTTTGACCCATTGAATTGTTTTTTTATTTAATTTAAATATTGGATTCAGTTACTATTGTTTGTTTCGACGCTACAATAAGCGTGACATGATTTCTACGTTTACGAATTCTGTGTGCACGTCCATGAGGTGCTGGTTGAAATCTTTTTATTACCATACCGCCATCGACGAAGGCCGTTTTGATAAAAAGATCTGCTGAATCAGCTGCTCCTCCTCCATGTTTCTGTTCCCAATTATTAATTGCAGAAAGCAATAATTTTTCTAACCAGGTCGAAGCTTCCTTTTTTGTAAATTTTAAAATATTTAATGCTTCGTTTACCTTTTTGCCACGGATCAAATCCACAACAAGTCTCATCTTTCTCGGAGACATTGGGCAATTGCGCAATTTTGCTACAGCTTCCATAATTTATTCTGCTTTAATAATTATCTGTTTCCTGCATGAGACCTGAATGTTCTTGTTGGTGAAAACTCTCCGAGTTTATGACCAACCATATTTTCAGTGACATACACAGGTATAAATGTTTTTCCGTTATGCACAGCTATTGTTTCTCCTACCATTTCGGGTATGATCATTGAAGCTCTGCTCCAGGTTTTAATAACTGTCTTCTTTCCAGATTCTTTTGATTTTTGAATTTTCTCTATCAACTTGAACTGGACAAATGGTCCTTTTTTAATCGATCTTGCCATAAGGATCTTTATTAATTGGTTGTTTTTCTACGAGTAATTATTAACGAAGATGATTTTTTATTTCTCGATCTTGTTTTTGCACCTTTAGCAAATTGTCCATTACGTGATCTTGGATGTCCTCCTGATGCACGACCTTCTCCTCCTCCCATTGGGTGATCCACTGGATTCATTGCCACACCACGTGTTCTTGGTCTTCTTCCAAACCAGCGATTCCTTCCAGCCTTTCCAATAGTTTCAAGACTATGATCCGGATTTGAAGTGGAACCCATGGTAGCTCTGCAACTTGCTAAAATGCGGCGTATCTCACCTGATGGCATTTTAATAATTGCATAGCGATCTTCTTTTCCCATCATAGTCGCAGAAGTTCCTGCACTTCTTACAAGACAAGCTCCTTGTCCCGGATATAATTCAATAGAATGTATATTAGAACCAAGAGGAACGTCGCCTAATAACAAAGCATTTCCAATATCAGGTGTTGCTGTTTTACCACTCATGATCATAGCACCAACTTTCAATCCTTGTGGAGCGATTATATACCTTTTTTCACCATCTGCATAGTTGATCAAAGCAATATGAGCAGAGCGGTTTGGATCGTATTCAATAGAAGCTACTTTACCAGGAACTCCATCTTTTTCTCTAAAGAAATCAATTTTGCGATATTGTTTTTTATGACCACCCCCCATATATCTCATGGTCATTCGTCCCTGATTATTTCTTCCACCTGATGAAGGATTGCTTTCAATCAGTGACTTTTCAGGTCGATTGGTTGTGAGCTCTTCATGGGTAAGTTGTACCCTGAATCGCATGCTCGGTGTTACCGGATTTAATTTTTTAACTGGCATTTTGCTTAGTTTTTCTCGTCTCCAAAAATATTAATCTCGTCACCTGGTTTCAGCGTAACTACTGCTTTTTTATAAGAAGGTTTTTGTCCTTTCAGAATTGCATTTCTTGTATTTCTCGCTTTCGGTTTACCCGGCATCATCAAGGTGTTTACTGATTCAACAGCTACATTGTACATTTTCTCCACGGCCTTTGACACCTCAATCTTATTGCTATCTTTTGCAACCAGAAATGTATACTGATTTCTTTTAGTAGAAAGCTTTTCTGCTTTTTCAGTTATCATGGGTCTGATCAAAATCTGTTTTATCATGTCTATCTGTTTAAGCTAATGTTTCTGTAATTTTTTGAATGCTGGATTCTGTGAGCACCAGTTTTTTGCAATTCAGAATATCATACGTATTTAAGTCTTTTGCAATCTGCAAAGCTGCAGAAGGAATATTTCTACTTGCAAGGTGAATGTTTTCATTATAATCAGGTGTCACGAATAAAGATTTCACTTCATTCATTTTCAAATTTTTCAAAATACCTGCGAACTCACTTGTCTTTGGAATATTCATATTTAAATCTTCAATGACGAGAATGCCATCATTTGCAGCTTTCTGGGAAAGAGCTGATTTACGAGCAAGTTCTTTTACTTTTTTATTGAGCTTCTGAGTATAATCTCTTGGATGAGGTCCAAATGCTCGACCACCGCCTTTGTACATTATATTTTTCATTGAACCTGCTCTTGCACCACCCGTACCTTTTTGTCTTTTAATTTTCCGGGTTGAACGAGCGACTTCATTGCGTTCTTTTGAATCAGCAGTTCCTTGTCTTTGATTTGCGAGGTATTCTTTTACCGACAAATAAAGTACATGTTCATTTGGTTTGATTCCAAAAATATGATCCGG
>JAYVIT010000055.1:0-2211 GCA_043769965.1 Saprospiraceae bacterium | reverse complement strand
ACAGAGCTATATCCTCCTCAAATAAATAAAATTGCCACTTCTAAAATCAAAGAGAATAACGCTAACTACAAAAATGAGTAGTTTTCTTGCTGACACTAATTAATAAAGTAATAAGCATTCAGAATGTATTAAATTACATCCGCGATCCATCCGTGCAATCCGCGATCCATCTGTGTAATCCGCGATTCATCCGCGATCTATTTCCAATACGCCCCCAATCGTTGCCTCGCATTCTCCCTTACATTCATGTAAAAAATATTAAAGTCTCCTGCATGAAAATTTGAACCCAGATAAAGAAAACTACCTTTGAATTTTGGTTTATCGACCCATAAAATACTTTTGTGGATTTGCGCACCGGACAAACCAGGCACTGGTGCGGTACTTATATCATCCAAAACTGATCCCAGATTTTGAGACTTCTCTACATAAACATCTTGTTCGATGCTCCAGTTGAGTGGGTTTGTCAATACAAGTGGTTTATTAAAATTGTATAATTTTCCTTCATATCCTTTCTTAAAACTTCTCCAACTGCAGATGCAACCCGTTTCAAATTTGTTTGCACACGGCTTTAATATTTTATATGTATCAAGAGGAACTGGAAAACCTACAGCGTATGCCACTATCAGTTTACGCCTCAACAAATCATTGTCGAAAAACTCCTTTAATAATCGAATCAGATGAGCAGCGCCCTGACTATGACCGGCCAATATGATGGGTCTACCATTATTATAATTTTTCAGATAATATTCAAAAGCAGATTTCACATCTTGATATGCCAGATTTAATGCTTTTTCTGCTGATACTTTGTCATCATTGTAAAAAGCTCTTATATGCGCTTGTCGGTATCTTGGGGCATATACCTTTCCTACTCCATTGAAGATGCTTGCCTGATATAGGATTGAAGCTGCATCTGTTTTATTATTTATTTTAGGATCATCTATATCGGCATTCCATCGATTATTTCCTCTTTTGGAGAGATAGCTGGTAGGATGCACAAAAAAAACATCAGCCTGAGACTGATTTTGCATATCCTTTAAGCCCGCAGGTGTGCTGTCTGCAGCATCTAATCTACCAGGTAAAGCAGCCCAGTTTTTTTCAAGACTGTAATCCGGTCCCGGAGGCGAAACAGACTGGTCAAATTCTTTTTTCGATCTTGAAGAAGAACAAGAACTCAGAAAAATGAGTATTATTATACAACTTTGAAGTGAAATTTTCATTGATCTATTCATACCTATTTCAAACATACAATAAACAGAATTGATTTAAAGCTTATCGAATTCAAGCAATTATTTTTGCAAAGTAATGGAAATTATTAAAAAGGACATATTATCATTAAATAAAACCCAACTCAAAGAGTCACTTACCACTTTGGGTTGGGAAAAGTATCGTTTGCAACAAGTTGAAGATTGGCTATGGAAACATGGCGTCAGGCAATTTGAAGGGATGAGTAATCTATCGAAAGCTCAACGAACATTATTAGAAGATTCATTTTTTATTCCGGTATTAACGGAAGAAAAAATGCAACATAGTAATGACGGAACATTAAAATTCAAATTCAAACTTCACGATGGATATTTTATAGAATCTGTTTTAATTCCTGTTGCTGATGAAGACCGATACACACTTTGCGTTTCTTCGCAATCTGGTTGCAGCCTTTCTTGTAAATTTTGTGCAACAGGACAAATGGGATTACTTCGTCAACTAACAGCTTCAGAAATTTTTGATCAATATCTTATGGTCAATAAAAAATGCAATGAACTCTACGGTAAGTCATTGACTAATATAGTTTATATGGGAATGGGCGAACCGCTTTTAAATTACAGAAATGTAATGGAAAGTGTTGAACGCCTTACTTCCGAAAATGGTCCTCACCTATCAGCTAAACGAATTACTCTATCTACAGCAGGTATTGCAAAGATGATCCGCAAACTTGCTGATGATGAAACCAAAGTCAATCTTGCCCTGTCACTTCACGCGGCTGATGATAAAAAACGAAACACCATGATGGCCATCAATGAAACCAACAATTTATCAACACTGATGGAAGCACTAAAATATTTTTATAAAAAAACCGGCAACCGCATCAGCTACGAATACATTGCATTCGAAAATTTCAACGACACCATTGCAGACGCAAAAAATTTGATTCGTATGTGTTCGCAATTTCCAGTGCGCGTTAACATCATCGAATACAATCCTATTAAAGGTTTG
>JAYVIT010000054.1:0-3455 GCA_043769965.1 Saprospiraceae bacterium | reverse complement strand
ACAAGCTGCTGAAAAAACGCAATCGATGGATTTTGTTTTAACCAATTAATTTCTTCTTTTTCATTAAGTGAACTTTTGAATTCAATGGATAAAATGTTTCCATATGAATTTATCGATTCAATGTTCTTAATGAAAGAATTATTTATTTGTCCTTCTGATTGTAGTAATTCTGTATACCCTTGCTTTAATGAAACCGTGTATTGATGAGGGCGTTTTTGGTTTTGAGCATGTGCAGATAGTAGCACACATACCATAAGTAGACTGAAAATGAATTTCATATGTTGCTATTTAAACTTTTTTTGAAGGCATTAAGATACTCAAAACTTTGTAAAATAAAAGTACCATACCAAGAAAACATGCGTCCGTCCACAAGCCTCGTATTCAAAGACATGAATTCATCCAAATGTTTTTCAGTAAAAGGATAGGGTTCTGAAGACAACAAAACCAAATCCGGATTCCTTTCAATTAATTCATCATAAGTGATTACTGGATATCTTTTCATTTCAGTGTAACAGTTTCTAAATCCAGCAATATGAAGCATGTAATGGATAAAAGTATCAGAACCTATTGTCATCAAAGGATCTTTCCAGATGAGATAGGCTACCTGAATTGGTGATTTAATATTTTTGGATGCTATGAATGAATCAAATTTCAATTTGATTTGTGTGATAAAATCCTGACCCATGATTGCTGTTCCGGTTAATATGCTGATTTCATGAATCATTTCATTCATGCTTTTAAGGTCATGAATATCAGATAAGTAAACCACATGATGTTTCGCTAATTTTTCGATGTCTTCTTTTCTGTTTTCTTCTTTATTTGCCAAAATAAGATCCGGATTGATCAATTTGATTTTTTGAATTGAAGGATTTTTGGTACCGCCTATAATAGGATATCCTAAATGCTGATTGTCTTTGGCTGCACAAAATTTAGTAATTCCCTTTATGTTTTTTTGCAATTGAAGATCAAACAATAACCAGCTTATTGAAGGTACCAGACTTATTAATTTATGGTATGGTTTGATTCGGTAGTTATCAGTTACTGTTCCCTGCGGAATGATCATGATTTGGAGACACTTACTATCGCCATTCGATTCTTGTTTATGGCAAGGCGATTAATATTTTTAATATTTAATGGCTTTAAATCAATTAAAGTTTGCCAACGTCCATCTTTCGACAATTTCATTAGTTTGCTATCGCTGGCACAAATTACATTTCCGGTTTCATCTAATGCAAAATCTTCTGTACCGATTGGCATTTCAGCTAAGGTCCGCGATTTTTCAGAAACCAAATTATAAACTTTTAGAATCCAATGGTCAGCTGTTATTTTATGTACAAATAATATCTCCTTTTGATTCAGCACCTCAAATGATCGCCCTATAGATGATGCAAATATTTTTTTACTCAACAGATTTGCATCGCAGATACTTAACACATGAGGTTCATCTACCAAGTAACAAACCCAGCTCTTGTCTTTGATATGCCGGTAATAACCAATTTTAGCAAACTTATTAAAAATGATAGTTGAGTATGCTCCATTTTCTAAATTGATTTCCACAAGATTTTGAATGTTCGTATCATTTTTGGGTACACTAACACAATCAATATATTTTGAATTATAAGGACTTATTCTTGGCGAATATTCACTACTGCTTGAATTTGTTATGTTGGTAAGTGAATTTTTAGTAAGATCGAAACTGAAAATTTCATTATTATCAGAATTGGATAACCTTATGCTTGCAAGTAAATTTGTTGGAGAAATAAAATACGGTTGATTGTTATATCCTTTTGGATTAAACGAACTTATGTAATCAATTTTGGAAATGGTCCAGATAGTATCAGAAGGATTGTCAATCTGCAACAAATACATTGCAGTTTGCGGAAGTTGTGCAGATAATGTATAATAACAATTTAGCAATATAACATAAAACAATTTCCTCAAAATCATTTACATTTTATTGGTAGAAGTAAAAATTCGATGCCAGTTAATTCCTTCAGATAGATTGCCGTTTTTCAAACTGAACCAAATGAACAGCGGTTTTCCGACCACATGATCGAATGGAACAAATCCCCAGGCACGTGAATCTTCTGAATTATGTCTGTTGTCGCCCATGGCCCAAAAATAATCTTGTTTGAAGGTATATGTGGATTCAGGTTTGCCATTTATTAGAATGGCTTCATCTTTAACTTCGAGTGAATTATTCTCATACACTGAAATAATTCGCGCATATAATGCAATATTATTCAATCCAATTGAAACAGTTACACCTTGCTTTGGAATCCATATTGGTCCATAGTTATCAAAATTCCAATTGGGAAAATTCAGCTCATCATGTGGAAAAGGATTGCTATCTGTTTGAGGGAATGGTATTATGGTAACATCAGGACCCAAGCCTTTCATTTTTTCATATTGCTTTTGATCCAGAAAAAATAATCCTCTTACAGAATACTGATCTTTACTGATTCCCCAACTGTCTAATTTTTTCCAATTCAAAGCACTTGATCTTGATATTACCTGATAGCCGTATTTCAAATGCTCCGGATTTTGAGCTGGTTTGCCATTAATGTAAAGTTGCCTGTCCTTAACTTGAAGTGTATCACCGGGTATAGCAACACATCTTTTGATGTAATGATCTTTTTTATCCAGTGGCCGCACAATCAATGGTAATCCTTTGCATTCCTGAGCAGCTTCTGGTTGAGTTTGTGCCTGGTAATAAGTCCAACTTCGATTTGGGGTAACATAAACGCTATCTCCAACCGGCCAGTTAAATACAAATGGATCATTGCGATCTACTTTAGTGATTGCAGGCAGTCTAAAATAGGGTAGTGATGGTTTTTTGAAATAGGATTCCATATCGAATTTAGGAATTCGATTGTGTAAAAGTGGAATCATTGCAATTGTCATTGGAGTTCTTATGCCATAATGAGCTTTACTCACAAACAAAAAGTCACCAACATTCAGAGTACCTTCCATTGAAGGTGTAGGAATAACATAAGCTTCAATGAGAAACATCCTAATAAAAGCAGCGGCAAAAACAGCAAAAATGATGGATTCAACCCATTCTCGTAAAACTCCTCTTGAATATTTATTAGTGGATTTAAGTTTTTGGACACGACTCCAATCTTTATTTTTTTGCGCAATATGCATTTCATTCAAAAACTCTTTTTCTTTTAAATATGCCGGCTCCAGATATTTGGCATTTGAATTCTGTCCAATCAACCAGAATGCTAAAGGAGGATAAACAACAGAAAGGAAAGAATCCCAGAAGCTCATTTTGCCAAATGATTTAACCAGATCTATACACATTGCAGCAAAAATGAAAAAGTTAACTATTGGAAATAGTAACCACCAGGCATGTGATGCGTTTCTGCCTATGAGTTTGCACCATTCGGCAAAATTGATACCTGGGATCCATGCTTTGGACATATCGATTCCAGTTTTTTTGAAAATTCCCA
>JAYVIT010000053.1:0-2682 GCA_043769965.1 Saprospiraceae bacterium | reverse complement strand
CGAATGAACATTCGTCTATAATAGCAATCCGGCTATCAATAAAATAGTCAATGTCAGCCTGGGTAGCATGAGTCTTTTTTCGAAGGTATTTAAATACGGATGCTGTTGTTTGTCCACCAATTTCCACTGCTGCAGTACCTGTTAGTGCAGTAAGTACAATAGTTCTTGAATTGAAGTTATGTCCAATATTTCGACTGAAACTTTTTGCATAAGCAACCACCTCTTCTAGTATTTTGGCTTTTGGTATTATATAAAACAACCCAAACTGGGTTAGAAACAATCATCAAAACATTAGAGACAACCCAAAGCAAACAAATATTATAACTTACATTTCCCAGCTCCTCCTCCGCCTGTCACAAACAGTCTTAAGGGTTGTTTCAAATTCTCATTCCGCCTTGCTAATTTGCATAGCTTTTTCTTTTCATCAAGATAATTTTCATTGTCATAATTGAAATACTCTGTGGCCTTTGCTTCTTCATAAAAGCTTAAAATATAACTCGCCGTAATGATTTCATATGCAGTGAGTTGTTGCGGATCAAGTTTTGCTTTTAATCCCCAAGACTCAATTGATTCACAACTTCCTGTTGCCGTCACGCATATTTCTGTTGTTTCATCAAATGAGCCTTGTATGACTTGTTGAGACAAATGAAGTGTGTTCAATTGTTCAATGGTAGTTTGGAAACGAACTTTAGAATGTTTTTCTTTTACTTTTTGCAAAGGTTGAGAATCATAGTCACGGTCAGTATAGCTAAAAACTGCCCTAGGAACTAAATCTGGCAAGTTATCAAAACCTTCTTCTGGTGGTAAGACGAACTCTGGTAAGCTTTCAACATCAGGCATGAATGTTGATTCGAAAACTTTTCCACAGAATTTAGGATCAATCTTGTTGGCATCTTTGTTCAATCCTGTTTCACCAGCTTCTGATGCAAACAATTCGCCAATTGTTGTAAGATAATCTTCCGGAAGTTTACCTTTTGAATCATCCTCTTCAGTGAAAGTTTCTGCTTCCATTAAAATTGTTCTGTTCTTGAGCAAATTAGGTGTTAGGCTTGCATCTAGCGAATTCTGAATGTTTTGAATGTTTTCTGCAATTTCAATCATTGAGTCTGCAAACTGTCCATGATCTAATGCATATTGCCATCGACGTTGGTAGCTTCCTTCTAACATTAAATCTCCTTCTGCTCGAAATGGCAGAAACAAAATCATAAATTTTTTAGCATACTCTTCTTTTTGTAGAAAGTCCGGATCTGATGCATCAACAAAAACTTGTGTTAAGGGAGTCGCAAAATTTTTTGTTGATCCCAACCAGTTCCATTGGAACACAGGAATACAAGGATGTAGTCTATAAACTGCAACAGAATTGCTGTGTAAGGGATGGTCATCTGTAAATATAAACATTTCTCGTCCTGTTTTTTCAGCTTCTCTTATAGGAATGTATTCCATTTCACTAAAAAATTGATACAAGCAACACTTTTCCAGTAGGATTGGTCGATAGTAATAGTACATCAGAGAGTGAAAGCAGACTTGCTTCTGATCTACTGTCCGAAAACTCATTTGCATTGGAGTGTTTTTGAGAAAACTTTCTATTGCATGCACATTCACATAACAAGTATCGTGTGAATACATAAATCGTGATAAGTTTTTTGCCATAAAGTGAGCCATAGGAGCTGCAATGATGTGTGCAGAGGTATGCGAGTAAATTGCTGCCAATAATCGACGGAATCCTAATTGTTGAGTAGGCAATTGTTCCTCTGCAATCTCCTGCAATATAGAATAATGCAATGAGTGAGTAATTGTAAACACTCATGGGTTGGTGATATCCTTCTTTAAACAACAATGCACATACCTGTTTTTTCATGATTTTGATAAGAATGTCAGTTACTTTCTGATATGCATCTGTTTCTTCTTTCTGTTGTGACTTTACATTATAACTTGTAACATAAAAAACGGCACGTCCATTCATTCCCACTAATACATTGTTGTTGCATCCAAGCAAAGACGTTATGATTGGATTGTGTGTATTGACAAATGCATCTTCTATATTCCTCTTTGGTTGAAATCGGAACATAGAGCGAATCTCTTTTTTGCCATACCAATTTGAAAAAATATCAAATTCATTGTTGATAATGACTTGAGTAGAACTATTCTCGCAATCAGGAAGATCAGCAAAACACTCAGAACTTTTCTTGAAGCACCGTGTTGCATGTGTAACTAAATGCATATTGACCAAAGCATTGCTTGCAAAATAACGAATTGCTTTTGCATGCTCACTAAGTGACATCCAGGAAAAATCTTTTTGCTGTTCATACACATGCCTGTCCAAAAACTTGACATTTGTTTCCGGAAAACAAAATAACATCCCAGGTTTCCCTAAATGAACATTCAATGCAGTGGCAATAATTTCGTTTACTGAAAAAACCCTCTTGCATTTCTGACATGTGGCAATATTCCCCTCATGTCCCTTGCAAGTATTCTTTCGGCGCATTTCAAGCAGCTGTTTATCTGATACTTGAGAAACAGCATACCGTATTTCAGATATTTTTCGTTTGTGACGTTGACATTCCTTATGAAAGAAAACAGGCTGTGTATCTAACGGCATCCCACTTTCAAAATCAGAAAACAAACGTGCACTGCATGCATTTTCATAAAACTTTTTGCCCTTTGTCAGATTTGTGTTTTGAC
>JAYVIT010000052.1:0-9661 GCA_043769965.1 Saprospiraceae bacterium | reverse complement strand
GAGGTGCTTTTTTGTAATCAGAATAAAATCACTTTAAAATCAAGGGATTCAGACGCCTGTTTAGTTGTATTTTTATTTTTCTCGGTTAGTAGTGATTTTCAAAGGCAATTATATTAGATCCGGTTGAGGAGACGAACGAAGGAGTTAAAGGGGTAAATGGTTCGTAGTTATACTGATTATTGCTGATTTTCAAATCAGATCCACAACAAGAACCAATTCCCTGTGGAGTTCCATCAAATTTACAATAGGAAATATCAGCGTTAGAATTATTAACCCATACTCCTTTTTCACATTCTTCAAATGTAGTTACATTGGGGTCGGCCTTACAATTAAGTACAGATTTAGATAATAAGTTGATTCCAAATTCACAAGAAATAAAAGTAGGCTTATTTACATTGACGATCGAATTTTCTGACCTGATACCAAATCTGCAATCCTCAAATTTATTATTGTCACCTATAAAGATTCCATAACGGCAATTCATTAAGTCAATTCCTATATCACAAGCATCGAATTGGTTCTCAGAAATTAATAACACTCCAAGTTGAGGAATCGATTGATTTTGTTGACCAATTATTGAGTTGCCTGTTATAGCAATTCCGGATCCGTCGGAAATAAAACTATTATTATAGAACAAATAACCATTACTCGCATTCAAATAAAAGCAATTTTCAAATTTTTCAAAATAAGAGTTTTCTACCCAGAAATAACTGTTTTCACCACCATATATGCCATCCCAATATCCGCAACCCAATTCACAGGATTCAATACCAAGTCTGACATTGGGTAAGACATCTATCTTTGAATTATCCATAAAAAATATACAATGATCAAAATTTGTATTTTGATCCACTGTAAAAGTTCCCTGCAATAAAATTTTCTTGTTAGAAAAGAAATTGGCACTATAATCTGATGCGCTTGCATCCGAAATTGTCACATCATAAGGTGGATCACAATCGATTTGACTTATTGAGTTAAAGGAGCATAAACTTGCAATCCCCAAAATAAAACATAGCTTTTTCATGGTAGTAGAATTTGATTGTTAACTAAAAAAATTGTCAATTGCAAACCTATTACACTTCATTAAAACTTGAGTACGACAAATCACGACAAATGATGACATGCCAATCTTGGATTTAATCATCCTCTAAATAACCAAATAGAATAAAAATTTCAATTTGTTGCTTTGGAGTGTAAAGTTTATGTTTTGATTTATAGTTTTTCTCTACAAGCCATCTCTGGAATGTTCTGAGATCTACTCCGATAAAATCAGCCATTTGTTGCTGTGTTTTGACTTTGCCATCTATAAATTCATAAACAGCTTCTGTTACTTTGGATGAAATTTGTTTTTTCATATGAGTTTTTTTAAAGTTTTTAATGCATTATTATTATAACTATTATAATTATTGTCACGCTATTTTTCGAATCACTCAAATCGTTCAATACCTTTCCTTTCCATTTTAATAGAAGATGCATGATTATCTACGTCAGACTATAAGAATCGCATTGACAAGGGCCTCCCCAGACCAGAAATTGGAAAAAAGTGGGTCAATAAATAAATTGCTCGTGTTGAAATTGACTTGAATGAAAACCGGGCCTTGCTTGATTTGTTATTTACGTCCTCAAGACAAATCTAAGAAAATATTTCTTCCCGTGTGTAAATCATCCCGAATAACATTAACCTGAAAAGGATATAATAATTGAGCGTGATACATTTAAATCGCAATTGGCACCAATACGCAATTAGTTGATTTTTAGTTAAGTCCATTAGATTTTCAGTGGTTCTTAGGTGTATGCTTATTGTGAAGCTCCTCATTCTCCCTTAATAATATTTATCGTAATAAAAACAGGAAAATTCCTGTGTATTCAAAAAGTATAATTTTGGATATAAAAATGATGGTGTCTGGATTTGATCTAATAGAGTTCTTAGATCATTAAACGCTATTAAAGAAAGACTCTATCAGCAAACTGATTGAGTCTTTCTTTTTCAACACTAAAGTCAATGTGTTTGTAATTTTCCTCCAAACCATTCAATTCATTTTTTAATCTGGTCAAATAACTTTGATAATCTGAAGAGTGCACATTCAAAACTTTGTGATTAAGCAATGCATTAAATTGGTCAAGTTCTGAAATCAGTTTTTTTGATTCTGCACTCAAATAAGCTTGCTCAAAATAAGACCAGATGTAATCTATTGCTGCTTTATTGGGATGCACCAGATCATCTTTGACATACCGGTAATCTCTCAGATCATCCATAAAAATTTCATAAGCAGGGAAATATTGGACAAAAGAAAATTTCTTACACAAATAGTCAGTAGCCAAAAGTAAACTTGCTTTACTTCTTGCATTTTCTATAAATCCATCTTTTAAATACCGGACAGGACTAATGCTGAGAATGATCTTGAGATTTGGATTGATAAGGTGAAATGAGTTGAATATTCTTTCAAGAGCACTGACGATCTCATTTGGTTCGGCTCTTTGTTTACTGAATTGGGTTTGTGGAATTTTATGGCAATTGGCAACAATTTTTTGATTCTCAAGATATTGGTAAGAATGTGCAGAGCCCAATGTGAGTATCAAAAATGAAATTCGTTTTAATGATTGATGTGCAGATTCAATCTGAGTATTTATCGATTGGATCATTTTTTCCGGATCATGACTTGAAAAGGAACCATGATGATCCATTGAATGATACAAACCATTATGAAACACCAAGTCACTTTGTTGAAATTGATAATTTGAAATTACATGCCCAAATTGCCGGGCAATGCACAAGGGATTAAATACAATACCAAACGGATGTTGAATAAGCTTAAATTTATTATTTGAAAGTCTTTCATAAAGCTCTTGCGCAAAACAACTACCACATGTATAAATGAGTTGCTCCGGATTTATTTTAAGATCCGAATCAAATTTCTGGAAGATAGTTTTGGAATACATAATGGATTAAACAGCATTTGGAATGGAATGTTGATTAGGCGACCGCCGACCACCACCGACGGAGGATAAATCGACGATTATACTTTGAGAATGTTGACTATTGATCCTTTTTTGATAACAAATAATTTATTAATTCATAACTGTTAATCTATTACTCAAGAAAAGACTTTTTTTATTTCTACGTAAATGAATAAAAATAATATTTAAAATTGGCTTAATTATGCTTGTTTAACACAAATAATCGGTCGTCAGCCGTCGGTCGTCGATGGTCAGATTCTTCCTGATAACTTCCCCCGGAATATTACCTTTGACCTTCTTTACAAAAACATGAGTTTCTGGGATAAGATACTATCAACAAAAAAGAGGGCAGTTCCCAAAATTTCCTTTGGGCGATTTACGGATGCATATAAATCCAAAGCGCATTATTTGGCTTGGGATGAAAGTCTTAGATTATTTGAGGAGGGCCAAATATTAAAGTCCTTAAAGCAATTGCTGGAATATTTGAAAAATGATAAATCAGATAATATTCAGGTGTTGGAAAATTCAGATGATTTTCAGTTTACTGTTTATCATGGATCCAAACAGATAGTATGTAAAACAGTGGATCAGAAATTCAGAGCTGAATCCAAAGTTGCTCATTGTAAAGAATTGAATGTGGGTTTTCTGCGCAAAGCAGTGGAATACAATTATCTTCTGAATTACAGCAGATTTGCTCTAGATGGCGAAAATAATTTATGCCTGGTATTTGACAGTACATTCGCGGAAGCCTCCCCGTATAAACTATTCTATGGTTTGAAAGAACTGGCATTGCAATCTGATAAGGAAGATGATATCCTTATTGATGAGTTTGAATCTTTGGAGCCACTTCAAAATCAGCACATCGTCAAGCTTTCTGATGATGTTATTAAAATAAAGCTGCAGTTCATCAAAGACAAAATAAAAATGGCGATGACACCGGAAGTTATTGGTAAATTAAATCCAAAACGATTCCAGGGTGCACTGACTTATGTTTATTTATCCGTTGTATATGGCTTGGATTATCTGGTAAAACCAGAAGGTAAACTATTGGATATCATTAGCCGACTTCACATAAAATATTTTGAAGCACCTAATGAAAATGTTGAAACCAAAGTCAGCTTATTGGAAAAAGGCTTGACAGAAATTAATGAAATGAAAGATGAAGAGATTTCTAAAGAACTCTATGAAGTCATTTCTACATTTGGCATAACAAGTCCAGCCAATCACAAAACGGTCTCTCAGTTTATTGATTCAGAATTGCAGGCGATGAAATGGTATGAAGAAAATAAACACGATGCCGTTTGCATTACAATCTGTAATTACATCGCCGGGTACTGTCTTTTTAATTTTGCCATGCCGGCACCTGATCATGATTTGTTTCATCTTTATTATGAAATCATGGAACCGGATTATTTCAAAAATCTAGGTTTTGAGAATAACTACTGGGATGCAGAAAAGAAAAAACCGAATATGGATTTAATTTATGAAAAAGTTGAAGACATATTGAAGGAACACAAAGAAAAATTTCCATTGCTTCCTGTGACTTCAAATTTGGATAATAACAATCTCATTACATTTTTAAAATCCTATTTAGTGTTTATAAAAAATCTTCTAATCAATTGAGAAATCTGATCGAAAAATACAAGGACGTAGTTATTCAGATTGCAACTCCATTTTCAATTGGTACAGGATTTTATCTGAAAGATTACAATTTGATCGTTACCAATGAACATGTGGTTCGAAATAATAAGGAAGTGGTAATCGAAGGGAAGGGAGTGCAGCGACTCATGCGAACTGTACGGTATATTGATCCTAAATACGATCTTGCATTTGTGCAAGGTCCTGAAAAAAATGATTTGGTTTCTGTTCATTTACATGATGTTGAAGATTATGGAGAAGGAGATCCTGTCGTAGCTGTTGGACATCCATTCGGTTTGAAATATACCGCAACACAAGGCATCATATCAAATATTAATCACCAACAAAATGATCTGTATTATATTCAACATGATGCGGCTTTAAATCCAGGCAACAGTGGAGGACCCTTGGTAAATGAGCAAGGAGAAGTGCTTGGAGTAAATACCTTTATCATTCAAAATGGTCAAAGCATCGGATTCTCATTACCTTCAAAATATCTCAAACAGGTTTTAGATGAATTTGTAGCAGGCAAAAAGGAATTGGGAGTGCGATGTCCATCGTGTGCAAACATCGTTTTCGAACCGAACCCCGAAAAAAAGTATTGTCCACACTGCGGAGCAAGAATCATTTTGCTTTCACAAATAGAAGATTATGTTCCCAAAGGAATCCGCTTGGAAATAGAAGATGCATTGAAGGATCTGGGTTTTGATATAAATCTTACCAGAAGGGGTCCGTATAGCTGGGAAATAGACCAGGGATCCGCCAAAATTATGCTTTCCTATCATGAAGAATCAGGAATGATTGCAGGAGATGCTTTCATTTGTTCTTTGCCTAAAGAGAAGATCAAAGAAATATATATTTACCTCTTGCAGCAGAATTACCAATTGGAGGGTCTTTGCTTTAGTATTCTGAACCAGGACATCATTCTTTCACTTCAGGTTTTCGATCACTACTTTAAACCTGAAACGGGAAGCGCAATATTCAGGAATTTGTTTGAAAAGGCAAATGAATACGATGATATTCTTCTACACCAATTTGGCGCTATACCACGTGTGGATTAAGGTTTTAGACATTGCAGTTTTTTAAATTTGTTAAAAATTATGAAAATGGGAATATTATTTGTTGGAAAGGGCTTAAATTTATGCTCTTATTTTTTTAACATAGTAGGTATGAAGCGATACGGATTTTACTTTCTGTTATTATTGAGTTTGAATGTTCAGGCACAGGATATTCATTTTTCACAGTTCTACATGTCACCTACTAACCTCAATCCAGCCCTTACAGGTGTGATGAATTGTAAAATGAGGTTTGTGGCCAATTATAGAAATCAGTGGGCTCCTGTTTTGGGTTTTGCCAATTCATTCAATACGTATAATCTTGCTTTTGACCAGAAGATACCCGTTGCTCGATATGATTATTTTGGTTTTGGGGGTACATTTTGGGGAGATAAAGCAGGCTCACTTGATTTTAGCACTCTTCAATTCAAACTTTCAGCTTCTTACAGTAAAAGAATGTCTGGTTCGAGGACTTCTGCCAACTATCTGGTATTTGGAGTTGAAGGAGGTCTTAACCAAAGAAGTGTCAATTTTCATAATGCTATTTGGGGAACTCAAATTACTTCAAATGGTATAGATGTAACACAACCTTCCAATGAAGTTGCTTTTGATCCAAGTTTTCTCTTTGCTGATGTAGCTGTAGGTTTACTCTGGTTTTCTGTTTTAGACAAGTATAATAACTTCTATTTTGGTGGTGCTTTAAGCCATTTGAATGAACCCTTACAAAACAATATTCAGGATGTTCCCAAAAATGGTTATTTACCGGCTCCGCTTTATTCTAAGTTGACCATTCATGGAGGTGGTGTATTTGAATTGAGTAAGAAAAATGCTATTATTCCTGGTATGGTAGCTTTCTTTCAAGGACCATCTTTTGAACTCAATGGAGGAGCAAGTATTCGTTTCGGATCCGGAAACAACAGAACAAATGATCAGTCATTTCAACTTGGCTTATGGGCAAGATTAGCTAATAAGGCTTTACCTATTGATCCTGCTAATCCTTCAGTAGATCCTGGTACAGGAATTCATATGGATGCCTTAATACTTTCAACCCGATTTGATTATAATAAATACGGATTCGGTTTGAGCTATGACGTAAATACATCTTCACTTAAAAAAGCGAATGCTGGAAACAATTCCTTCGAACTTTCTTTTATCTACAATATTTGTGGACCTGAAAGACGTGGGATTTATTGCCCGAATTTTTAATTTCATAAGGGGAACCTTTAAAAATCCCTTATACTTCGTTATGCAAATTTTTTAAATTCCTCATTTACCGCAGTAAAATCGGTATTTAAAAAATTCGCAAGCCTTGTCTAAGAAGTTTTTAAAGATTTCCTAAAAGCATACTACAAAATGGCATCCTGTGTGATGCCATTTTTGTTTTGTCTATTTATTGTAGAAGGATCTTTGTATTTTTGTTGCCCATCAAAATCAGTATATCATGTTCGGGAGTAAGAGTTCTAGTAATGACAGTCCAAAAAATGCCGTGGGGCCATTACCACAAGGAGCATTAAACAGTCTTGTGACAGGCACACAAGTGGAAGGTACGATAAATGCTGAGAGTGATATTAGGATTGATGGATTTTTAAAGGGCATTCTTGTATGTAAAGGCAAAGTAATCATCGGCCCAAAAGGTAGTATAGAAGGTGAGATAAAAGCTCAAAATGCGACGATAGAAGGCCGATTTAAAGGGATAATCCAAATTGAAGATCTTTTACAGGTAAAGGAAACAGCAATTGTGGATGGAGAGATCAATACTGATAAACTTGCTGTAAGCCCTGGAGCTAAATTTAATGTCACCAGCAAGATGAACTCCAATCCCAGAAGCGCTCCACCAGTAATCAATAAACCGGAAACGGTAAAAATGTAATCCTGGTAATTCATGCCACGGTATGATTTTCAAAACAATAAATACCTTAAGTATTCTGGATTAGCTGTTCAGATATTTGTTTCTCTTGCTATTGCGGCTTACTTTGGAAAATGGCTGGATAGTAAATTTGAAATGAGCAAACCCATATTTACAGCCTTGTGCAGTATCACCATGTTGATCCTGCTTTTGGTTTGGCTTAACTACGATTTAAAAAAGCAAGAAGAATGACCAGTTCCAGATTTTATCTTTGGCTAATTATTACAGCCATTGCCAGTTTGGTCATTGGCATATTGACTGTGAGTGGTCCTGATGCTGGTGAGATCAATAAAGCGACCTACTTGTTGATATCTTTCTTTGTGTTTTTTACGGTGGCCATATTTATTATTTCCAATAATGCCATACGTTCTGACAACCCATTCTTATTCACACGGGTATTTATGATTTCAATAAGTTTGAAGATTTTGTTTTTATCCATGTTGGTCATAAGCTGTGTAAAATTCTTGCAAATTAAGCCCAGGGATATGGTCGGTCCACTGCTATCGAGTTATCTGCTTTTTACCATTTTGGAAACCTGGGTTCTGATGAAGTTATCCAATAATAACTAAAACTATTCCCATTTTACCTTGTTTTTCTCTCTATTTTCATAAATAAACCACTAATAATCAACCAATTAAATTAATAAATGCAATTTGTTGTTAATTCGGGATTATTAAAACCATGGCTTTATTATCTTTGCATTCCTTAAAAAAGAAATTTATGGCAAATCATAAATCATCATTAAAGAGAATCCGTCAAAATATTGTCAGAAGACTGGCAAATAGATATTATAAGAAAACAACCCGTTCAGCTATAATGAAGCTGAGAGGTACAGCTGAAAAATCAGCTGCAGAAAAATATCTGCCCAAAGTGATTAGTATGATCGATAGATTGACTAAGAAGAACTCCTGGCATAAAAACAAAGCCGCTAACATTAAAAGCAGCTTGATGCGTCATATTGCCGGATTAAAATAAATTTAATAAAATCACCATATTAAAATCGTGCTTGGCTTGCTTAGCACGATTTTTTGTTTTAAAGGGAATCTCTAAAAATCTACTTATACTGCATTGTGCGGATTTTTAAATCGCCTCATCCCGCAAGGCGGGAATCGGCGATTAAAAAATTCCTCCGATTGTTATCGGAGCTTGTCTAAGCGATTTTTAGAGATTCCCTTGATATTTGTATTTATTTGTATCCATTCAGCTCAGCAGTATAAGTGTATGTAATTTTAATCTTTGATTGAGCAATGATCAATGCTCAGTTGAAGAGTAAGATTCAATCAATTAATAAAAAATTGCAAAGCAATAAAGATATACAAGGTCATAATACGCTGACAAATCTCAGTAGTGCTGACAATTTTAATAAATGGATTTATCAATCTATAAAACCTTGGTTGAAAGGAAGAGTGCTTGAAATCGGTAGTGGTATTGGAAATATATCTTCATTGATCGTTGAGGATGGTTTTCCATTGATGATTACGGAAGTCAATGATACGTATCTGGAAATCCTCAGACAAAAATTTATTGGTGTAAATTTGGTAAGCGATATTTTTCAAATCAATCTTGTAGATCCGGACTTTGAACAGAAGTTTCAACATTTATTTAATTCATTTGATACTGTAATTGCGATAAATGTAATCGAACATATCGAAAATGATTTGATCGCATTTAAAAATGCGCAAAAATTTTTAAAGCAAGAAGGAAGACTTATCGTGTTGGTTCCAAATGCAGAATGCCTTTACAATAGTTTGGATAAAAACCTTGGACATATTAGAAGATACAACAAAAATAAAATCAACAATGCTTTTAGTAAGATCGGATTGATTCCAGAAACTCTATTTTATTTCAACTTCATTGGAGTAGTCGGATGGTGGGTCTCCGGTAATTTATTAAAAAATAAAACGATACCCAAGTATTTGTTGAACATTTTTGAATTTATTGTGCAGTATACATCCTGGATGGATAAGTTGTTTCGAAATTGGTTTGGTTTGTCAATAATAGTAGTTGGTAAAAAAATAAATAGGCAATAGATGACTGAACGATTCCCGCAAAGCGGGATAAAGCACGACAGTGCTTTAAGTGAAGGAACCGCGAAAGCGGCTTG
>JAYVIT010000051.1:0-4706 GCA_043769965.1 Saprospiraceae bacterium | reverse complement strand
GTAGTAAGTGGGGGCAACAAAATACTATCAGGTATAACTACAGTAAAAACAAATTCATAAGGACTATTAATGCAGGCTTTCTTGTAAATCCCGCCATTTGGCCTGTCCGGAGTTATGGGTCTTGGATAAACACCTGCTGTGGAGTCCTGATAAGTGCTGTCCGGCAAACAGTTTTGGGCATTTAGATTTAAAAAACTTAAAGAATAAAATAAAGTGTAGAATAAATATTTCATATTTGGTGTATTATCGTGATTTGCAAAGTAAGCCAAAAATATGCTAAAATATTCAATCTGTTTCATGTTGTTTCTGATTTTCGATTTGGAATCAAGTGCTCAATCAAAGTTGGTAAAAGGAATTGTAAGAGATAATCAAACTCAAGAAGGACTTACTGGGGTTACTGTTGGCTTTGGCAATTATGGTACAAGTACAGATGAAAATGGTTTTTTTGAATTGAGACTAGATAATTCAGTTCATTCATTGCATTTTCGTTTGATAGGCTATCAAGACCATACAATTAATTTGTTGGACGATCAAGAGGTAGTCGTGCTTATGAAAGAAACATCCTACCTTTTGAATACTTCTGTGATTACTGCATCCCGTTTTGAAAAGCCATTGTCAGAATCATCTATTTCAATGAGTGTGATCAAATCCGATCTTCCTTCAAAATTAAATAGCAATAGTGTTGAACATATATTGGACAGAGTTCCAGGAGTTCAAATGATAGATGGCCAGGCAAATATCAGAGGGGGTTCTGGATATACTTATGGTGCAGGAAGCAGAGTGCTTTTAATGATGGATGAATTGCCTGCCTTTGTATCAGATGCTGGATTTCCGAATTGGGATGATCTGCCTTTAGAGAATATCGGTCAAATTGAAATTGTAAAAGGTGCCGCATCAGCTTTGTATGGTAGTTCGGCAATGAATGGAATTATACATTTCAGATCTGGCTTGCCGGTTTCAGAACCATATTCAGCGATCAGTGTCAATTTCAAGTATTATCTAAAACCAGATAATGGAAAGGAATGGTGGGGAAAGAATGGTAATAAAAGTATACCATATGAAACATTTTTAAATTTTGTGCACCGCATAAAAAAGAATAGCATGGATTATTCTATCAGCGGTCAATTGTATAATCGCATTGGATATAATAAAGACACGGATTCTAAAACTGGAAGAATTCATGCTCTAATAAGAAAGAGAATTAATGACCGCTTGAAAGTATCATTGGGAATTAATTTTAATAAAGGATACAGTAGCAGCTTCTTTTATTGGAAAGACAATGGATTGTTTGAAAGCGATACAAGTTCTATTAGTAGAACAGATAAAGTAAGATTTACAATCGATCCATCATTAACTTACGATAGCAAATCAGGTTTTCAACATAAATTGCTAACGAGATTTTATCATGTGTATAATGGAGCCGATCAGAATCAATCCAATGAAAGTAAAAATGTGTATGCTGAATATCAACTGTCTAAAACCATAGAATCAATTTCCTTGCTTTGTATTGGAGGATTGGTGCTGAATCAATCCTGGACAAAAGCAGCACTATATAGCGATACTACTTTTTATCATAGAAATATTGCGGGATTTTTTCAGTTAGAAAAGAAATTGTTTGATCGTTTAATTCTTTCGGCAGGAATAAGGTATGAGAAATACGATATCCACGGTCCTCATTTTGCAGGTGGAAAGGAAGTTCCATCACGTGTTAGCCAGGACACATTCATCTTTCGTTTTGGTGCAAATTATCGATTAGCAAAGACCAGTTTTTTAAGAGCTTCATTTGGTCAGGGTTTCCGATTTCCAACTATTGCAGAAAAATACATAAGCACAACAGCAGGCGGATTAAAGGTTGTACCTAATCCTGATTTACATGCTGAATATGGAGGGAGTTACGAAATTGGAATTAAACAAGCTTTGCAATTTAATTCAACAAAATTGTTGATTGATCTGGCATTTTTTGGATCGAGATATCATGAAATGATGGAATTTTTACTCAACAAAAAAGCACAATTCCAATCAAGAAATATTGGGGATACTGATATAAAAGGAATTGAGATAGAATTACAATCCATAACTGAGTTTGGAAATTGGAAAATCACAACTGGAGGAGGCTATACATTTATTGATCCAAAATATTTAGAGTTTGATAAAACTCCAATAGTTGATTTAGATTCTGCAACCCTTGGCCAGTTAAATGCCTCTAATTCAAGTTCCGATTTCAATATCCTAAAATACAGATCGAAACATTTATTCCGGTTCGATATTCAATTAGACTATTCCAGATTCTATTTAGGCATGAATTTTAATTATGTATCTCACGTGGAGGCCATTGATCAAGTATTCGAATTTTTGCTTAAAGGGGTGAGGGATTACCGGCTTTCACATAATACAGGATATCGCCTGTATGACTTCCGGGTAGGCTATCAATTGGATCAGGTATCCCTGCAGTTGAGTATCCATAATGCTTTTAATGAAGATTATACCCAAAGACCCGGATTGATGGAGGCTCCGAAGAACTTAAGCCTGCGAGTTACATATAAATTATAAATTCATTTGTAAAATACAGGACTGTAGAATCTTAGTCTATTAAAGTGTAGAATTTTCTTTAGCCTAATTTGATAAAAAGCCCTGTTTTCCTATTTCTTGCACTATATTTGCGACGTTTTTCATAAAAATATAGAAATCCTAATTTATGTCTGAAAAAGGAATTGTCAAGTGGCTATTGGTCGCTATCACTTTGATTTGTCTTTTACAATTTGTCTATTATCTGCCTACAAACAAAGTGGAACGGCAAGCAGCAGAATATGCCACAGAGCAAAGTGCGAATTCTCCTGATGAAAATTCAAAACTAGCAGCTTTCAAAATTGCCAAAATCAGATACCTGGATTCGGTTTCTGGTGAAAAGATATTCAGCATTCCTCTGATTAAAGAGTTTACTTATGCTGATCTAAAAAAGCAACAGCTTGCTTTAGGATTGGATCTAAAAGGAGGTATGAGCACCATACTTCAAATTGACTTAAAAGAATTATTGGTTTCATTATCAGGAAATAGTCAGGATCCGGTATTTAAAAGTGCCATGAGCAAGGCCTCTGAACGAATGAAGTCCAGTCAATCTGATTTTATCAGCTTGTTTGTAGAAGAATTCAAAAAAGAAGGAAATGGTAAAACATTAGCATCGGTTTTTTCCAGAGGTGCTTCAATGAAGGACCGCATTAATTTTCAAACCCAGGATATTGATGTTGCCAGAATCCTTCGGGAAATTGCCAATGAAACTGTGGATCTCACTTTCAAAAGACTAAAGGATCGTATTGATAAAATTGGTGTGACACAACCTAACGTCTCTTTGGATAAAGCCCGGGATATGATCGTGGTCGAACTACCTGGTATTGATAATCCAGTTAGGGCGAGAAAATATCTGCAAGCCAGCGCAAAACTCGAATTTTGGGAAGTATATAGAAATAGTGATCCAGGAGTTTATGAAGCAATATTAAATGCGGATAAAAAATTAAAAGCAATTTCAAAAGGAGATACTTCTTCAGTTCTTCAAGTAGACTATACTTTAAAGAACAGATACGAACCTATTCGGGATACTTTAGGTAATCTGGTGGATTCTTCATTGGTCGGTACAGATACTATAAGAAATCTGGATCCTATGTCTGACAGAGGACCATTATTATCAATATTCACTCCGGCAGGATCTGCAACTGGTGGTTCGCCGATCATTGGTATAATAGAGAAATCAAAGCGTTCAAAATTTTTGGAGTTGGTCAGTATGCCTGAACTAAAACCGGTATTTCCTGCTGATATGGAATTCAGAATTGATGCAAAACCTCAAAAACTTCCTGATCAACAGCAAACATCGAATTCATATAATGTTTATGCGATTAAGAAAAGGCCAGGAACTACTTCGGCACCATTGGATGGAGAACATGTAATTCGCGCTACAGCTAATCCGGATAACCTTACCGGAGAAGTTGTGGTGAGTCTCTCTATGGATAATAAAGGATCCAAGATCTGGGGTGATATGACAACAAAGGCGGCGAATGACAACAAACGTGAAATCGCAATCATACTTGATGATGAAGTGGTTTCCTGCCCAAGTGTACGTGAGCCGATATTAGGAGGTAGCTCTCAAATTTCTGGAACCTTCACTATAGATGAGGCAAAAGATTTAGCGAATATTCTTCAAGTTGGAAAGTTGCCCGCAAGAACGCAGATAGTTCAGGAATCATTAGTTGGTCCTTCCTTAGGAGCAGAGAATATTTCTAAATCGATGTGGTCCATTTTGGGAGGATTCATTTTAGTGATGTTATTTATGGCTCTTTACTACACTGGTGGTGGTATAATTTCAATCATAGCATTATTACTTAATATACTTTTCATATTAGCCACACTTGCATCTTTTGGTACAGTATTGACACTACCTGGTATTGCGGGGTTGGTATTGACCATGGGGATGTGTGTTGATGCGAACGTCGTAATTTATGAACGGATTAAGGAAGAATTGTACGCTGGTCGCAGTATGTTGGATGCAGTGAAAGAAGGCTTTCGAAATTCGTACGCACCCATTATTGATGCACACGTTACGAATTTGCTTACTTGTATAGTTTTATTTATTTATGGATTGGGTGCGATTAAAGGATTTGCTATCGTATTGATCATTGGTATTATCTTTTCATTATTCACTTCAGTATTGTGTACGC
>JAYVIT010000050.1:0-16958 GCA_043769965.1 Saprospiraceae bacterium | reverse complement strand
GATGAATAATAAATAGAAATGTTAAATGATCATTTGACAATTACTTATCATCATCCATCAAGTCATGTCAAATGTATCGGCAATCAATAATTTGCTAATTTAAGGAAATATGTCATTTTCAATATGATTCTGGTAAAAATTCTATTTCTAGTATGAGAATTTTAGAAGCGCTATTAATCCATATCTTTGCCTGATTTCATTAGAAATACCTTTCCATTAACTTAATATGTATGATTCTAAAACATGCAATATAAAATTAACAAAATCGCTGTTCTCGGTTCAGGACTTATGGGCTCAGGTCTAGCCTGTCATTTTGCAGGAGCTGGCTTTGAGGTCTTATTACTGGATTTGCCTTTTACTGGACCAGACAAAAATCAATTGGTTGACTTAGCACTCAAAAAAGCATTGGATTCTAAACCTTCTCCTATTTATAACAAGCCTTTTGTTTCCAGAATCAAAACTGGAAATCTTGAAGATGATTTGCACAAAATCCGGGAATGCGATTGGATCATTGAAGTTGTCATTGAAAAATTAGAAATTAAAAAAACACTTTACGAAAAAGTAGAAACTTATAGAAAACCAGGAAGCCTAATTACTACAAATACATCAGGTATACCAATAAGTTTTCTTAGTGAAGGAAGATCACCCGATTTTAAAGCACATTTTTGTGGTACGCATTTTTTCAATCCACCTCGCTATTTAAAATTGCTGGAAATCATTCCCACCTCTGAAACTAAAAAAGAAGTTGTGGATTTTCTAATGGAATTCGGCAAAGACTTCCTTGGCAAACAAACTGTCCTCTGCAAAGACACTCCAGCATTTATTGCAAACCGGATCGGAGTGGCAACCATGTCAAAAGTATTCGAACTTACAGAAGAATTGGGTTTGACAATCTCCGAAGCAGATAAACTAACAGGCCCTGCTTTGGGTAGGCCAAAATCAGGAACGTTTCGATTAACTGATCTCGTTGGATTAGATACTGCTGCTCTTGTCAATGCCGGACTTAAAGCAAATTGTCCGGAAGATGTGATGGTACAACAACTACGCAGTCTGAAGAGTATTGAATTCCTTTTACAGAATAAATGGTTTGGCAATAAATCAGGAAAAGGGTTTTATTCAAAATCAGAATTGAAAGATGAAAAAGGAAAGCCCATTTTTTTATCGCTAGATCTGAATACACTGGAATATATTCAGGAAAAAAAATCAACTCTTGAAAGCCTGAACATCTCCAAACAAATAGATGATTTACCAAGGCGTTTAAAGGCATTGATTAAATTATCTGATCCTGGTGCCATACTGATTCGCAAAACACTCGGTTTTTTATTTGCTTATGCTTCACAACGCATTCCCGAAATTACTGATTCTATTTATTCGATTGACTTTGCTATGAAAAATGGTTTTGCCTGGGAACTCGGACCTTTCGAATACTGGGATGCAATCGGTTTTGAAGAAGGATTGCAACTCATTCACGAATGCGGCGAACAACCTGCAGAGTGGGTGAAACAGATGAAAGAATCTCAATCCATATCAGGAGGGAAGTATAGATTTTATAAATCAGATAATAAGCAAATTTTATATTATGATTTCGAAACTGAAGATTATAAATTAATACCCGGACTACAAAAGGAAATCCGGTTTTCTGTTTTCGATAACAACGCAGCTGTGTATAAAAATGATGAAATGATGCTTCATGATATTGGAGATGGCGTATTATGTCTTGAATTTAAAAGTAAATACAATGCAATCGGTGAAGGTATATTGAGAGGAATTCAGGAATCCATTCATATTGCAGAAGAGAATGGATGGAAAGGATTGGTCATTGGAAATAATGCAAACAATTTTTCTGTAGGTGCTAATTTAATGTTGATTGGCATGCTGGCATTTCAGCAGGAATACGAACAACTGGATCAGGCAGTTCGACTCTTTCAACAAACTTCTATGCGCTGCAGGTATTCTTCAATTCCTGTCGTGGCAGCTACTCAGGGATATGTGTTTGGTGGTGGAGTGGAATTGACCATGCATTGCGATGCTGCCATTTGTGCGGTTGAATCTTATATAGGTTTGGTTGAAGTTGGTGTTGGTATTTTACCTGGTGGTGCAGGTACAAAAGAATTTGCATTGAGACTTAGCGATGATATAAAAGAAGGCGAGGTACAAATTCCACAACTCATTCAACGATTTAAAACAATTGCAACAGCCTCAGTTGCTACTTCAGCTTATGAAGCATATGATCTGGGTTATCTGGATAAAAAAAGAGATGAAGTCAGTATTAATCGTTCAACACATATTTATCAAGCCAAACAAAAAGTATTGGAGTTGACCCAACATTATATTAAACCATTGATACGCGAGGATATTTTGGTATTAGGTCAAGCTGGTTTGGCTGCATTATATGTCGCAGCTCACACGATGAAACTTGGAGGATATGCAAGTGAACATGATATTAAAATCGCAAAAAAAATTGCATATGTACTTTGTGGCGGTGACCTCAGCTATTCACACAGAGTTAATGAGCAATACTTGTTGGATTTAGAAAGAGAAGCCTTCTTAAGCCTTTGCACTGAACCAAAAACGCTGGAAAGAATTCAATATATGCTGGAGAATAATAAACCATTACGAAATTGATCTGAGTTTTCAATTATTACTCTTTGCCAGTGTTGCTTGGTAAGATACTTATAACAACGTATTTTTGCAAACTCTTTAAATAATTTCATGACCTCTAAATTCATCCACCGGTTGATTTCCAGTTTTTGTCTTTCCCTTTTTTTCGTATCTTCTATTACTGCCGGGATAATTTCATTCAATGACATCAATGAGAATTCAAGTTTTGCATCAATCTCAAATACTATTGTTGCAGACACTTGTTCACCATCACTTGTATTAGCGGATACTTTTGTTCATAGAGTATATAGTATTTTGTACAATGATGCATTTATAAGAGATTCTGAAAATATCTTCCAACTGATGCAGCGAATCGGATTGAATGAATTATCAATTCGTGAATTATTCATTATCGGTGACTGGCCATTGGATATCGAGTATGCTATTGATGAAGTTAGAAAGAAACAAATAATAAAATTAATTGATGATGCACATCAACATGACATCAAAGTATTAAGTGAGTTTGACTTTTCTGGTTTCAATGAAATTATTAAATCAAATCCAGGACTTTCCTGCTCACAAAATACAAAACTCGTTTGTCCAAATAATCCAAATATCTGGAAATGGCAAAAGCGAATCATTGATTATCTATTTTCATTTCCGATTGATGGTATTAGTATTCAATGCCATCTGGCCCGGTGTAAAGAGTGCAAAGAACTTAATAAATTTTCTGATGTAGCCTATCACGCGATTAGTATTGACCGAGTTGCAGAATATGTTAAACAAAATTATCCAACAAAAGTCATAGGAATAAATAGCAGTGGATTGAATTTAGGAAATTCTTCGGATCTACTTTCTATTGCGAAATTGACAAAAAATGCCGATTACCTGATCGATGTAAACAATACCATAGTAAAAGGTGGGAATCTGCATATGTGTAATATGGTTCGTTTGATTGCACCTTGTTCTTATGGCGTACAAGCAAGTCCATCAGTTCAGTCACCACCGCATTGGGAAAGCGATAAATGGTTTTTACCTATGATCAGAAAAAGATCTCAAAATCTAAAACAATATTTTAAAAGAGGAGCACGGGCAATTGAAAATCAAATGCAAATGATTCAGAATCCCGGAGATGAAGTTTCACTTATACTGGCAGCACGTTTAGAAAAGGATCCAGGTTTAAATGAAATAATTGCCCTTGAAAATATTCTAACTGAAATATATCAACCAAAGGACAGTTTTACACTCCAATATTTAACAGATCTCTTTTTAAAAGCGGAAGATGTTTATTTTGAAAATATAAAAGACACTAATGACCTCATTATTTTGCAAACTCCATTATTAGATTCATTTAGCTCAGCTACATACATTAAGGACCATATGAGTCAGGACGCTATGAAAGATTACAAAAAAAATCTCTGTGTGCTCAGAAGAGTTTTTGCTTCATTAATGGATAAAATTAATAATACATCAAAGCTCAATACTATAATCAGATGTATCGATAATGTCATTAATGATGTAAACACACTTACAATTAGTGCAGCAGGTTGCACAGTTGCCTTTTCAAAAGAAACTGCAAAAAATATTACTGAACATTCGTTGAGAATATCGATTGCTTATTTGGAAAATCAGGGAGAAATTAAACTTCAAATCTATAATCCTCAGGGCTGGCATACAGTGGGAATGAAAATTAAAAGTATCAATGGAAAAATAATTAGCGACAAAGAAATTATTTTAGTTCCTGGTATCAATGAATATAGTGTAACTGAAACGGGATTAACCGATGGCTTTTATGTTGTAGAAATAATCGATCCTGTTTTTAAAAAACAATCCCATCTGAAATTATTCGTCGAATAAAACCAGTTTTGCCAGGTGAGACTTAACTATTTCTTAATATTGAATTCATATTAGCTGGAATTCCTCCATTTACCTTTGTTCCGTAAAAAAAGTGTAAAATGAAAGTCCTGCTTGTATTTTCGTTCCTGTGCATGTATTGCTATATGTCATTTTCGCAGAATTCACCAGAAGTGGATTCCATGCTTAAAGCACATTCGGACGTAATTAAAACCATGAAAAAAATTCAAATCAGTGGTTATGTTCAACCTCAGTTTCAATACGCTGAGGCAAAAAATATTTCTTTTGTTGGCGGAAATTTTGCTGAAAATGTCCAATCGCGTATCATTATAAGACGCGGTCGACTAAGAGTAAATTACAATTCAACTCCGTTCGAATTTGATTTAATTACAGATAATACTGAAAAGGGTGTTTCATTGCATGACTTTTCTGCATCTTATACATTTGCAAAACTTCATTTGAAATATACAGCAGGATTATTTAAAAGACCATTCGGATTTGAGCAGCTTTATTCTTCTTCATTACATGAAGGACCAGAGCGTTCACGATTTACATCATTCTTATTGCCCGCAGAAGCTGATCTTGGAATGAAACTAAGTTATTTAAAATTTAAACCAATAACAATTGAAGCCGGAGTTTTCAATGGCAATACCACAGCTTCCGATGTAGATTCCTATAAGGATTTCATAGCAAGAATTTCCATTGACAAAAGAATTTCAACAACTAATATATCTGGTGGAATTTCATTTTATCAAGGTAGTCTGATTCAGGGCACAAAATCACTTTATGCAACGGAAACAGAAAATGGATTAAAGCGATTCATTTTGCAGGATACTCTTTTAAATACTAAAGGTTCCGCAGCATCAAGACAATATATTGGTGCTGACGTTCAATACTCTTTTGAAACTATACTGGGTAAAACAACCTTGCGCGCTGAATGGATGAATGGCACTCAACCGGGTTCAGATAAAACAACAGAAAGTCCAAAAACCACTACCGCTCCAAACTTTGATACCTACTCCAGAAAATTCAATGCTTTTTCTTCATTTTTTCTTCAAAACATAACAACTACAAATTTGCAGTTAGTTATCAAATATGATTGGTATGATCCCAATTCGGATGTCGAAGCAGGTGATATTGGAATTGCAAACAGCAAACTCACCGCTACCGATGTCAAATATTCGACAATTGGTTTAGGACTCAATTACTATTTTAAAAACATGTACCTGATGGTTTATTACGACATTGTACAAAATGAAAAAGCAGTAAACCTTGCTGGATTTGATAAAGATATAAAAGACAATGTACTAACAATACGTACTCAATTAAAATTTTAAATACTGATATATGAAATTATTAAACCTGTTTTTATTTATTGCAATCATTACTTTATCCTGCACAAATGCAAATCAGGATAAACGAAATGCCGATTCAAACTCTATCCAAGTGAAAGGAAGTGATACGGTTTTACCACTTGCACAAAAAGAAGCTGAGACATTTATGCAAAAACATAAGGATGTTTCGATTACTGTGGTTGGTGGAGGAAGTGGAACCGGAATAACTGCATTGATGGATGGTAATACAGACATCGCGATGTCATCCCGTGATCTTAAAGGCGAAGAAAAATTGAAACTGCAGGAAAAACAAATCACCGTGGAAGTGAAAACTATTGCGGTTGATGCACTTGCCGTTGTTGTTCATCCTGAAAACAAAATCAATAATTTAACCCGCGAGCAATTGGAAAAAATCTTTATTGGTGAAATTACCAATTGGAAAGATGTGGGTGGAGAAGATGCGAAAATTGTGGTGTATTCCCGTGAAAACAGTTCTGGTACTTATGAATTTTTTAAAGAACATGTCATGGGTAAAAAGAATTATGCAAGCTCAGTGCTCAATATGCCTGCAACCGGCGCGATTGTTCAATCCATCAGCCAGACTAAAGGCGCCATTGGATATATAGGGCTTGCTTATATGAATACCGATATAAAAGCCATACATGTGTCTTATGATGAGGGTAAAACTTTTGTAGCACCAACTATGATGACTGCAAAAGATAAAACTTATCCGATTTCAAGACCACTTTATTATATTTACGATGTCAAAAAATCTGATAAAGTCAAATCTTTTGTTGATTACTGTATGTCGCCTGAAGGTCAAAAATTGGTTGAAGAAATCGGATACATTCCATTGATGTAAACCATATGAATACTTGAAACGATTTTTAGAAAATCTTTTAGAATGGATCATTAAAGGCTGTGGATTTATCTCAGCTTTTATTGTTTTATTAATTGTGTTCTTCTTGTTTAAAGAAGGTACATCCTTTTTGAATTCATCGCCCCTTGAAGAGAATTATGCCTTGTTTGTTAATGTCAAAAATCCCGTTCAAAAACTTTCCGACCTGGATGTCAAAAATATTTTTGATAGGAAAATAACCAACTGGTCGCAACTCGGTGGTAGCAATGATAGCATAATTACAATAGATGTTAACTCATTGGAATCTGTTTTTACCAAAGAACAACTGGGTCCGAATTACGAGTATTTAAGTATTTGTGTTAATCACTATATTGATAGTTTACCAGGTACCCTTGCTTTTTTTTCTGAACGTACTCTAAACGCATCTTCAGGAACCAAAGAAATTAAAATTGATAAAATCAGTTTATGGACATTTCTGAGTGGAAAAGAATGGTTTCCTACTGCCAAACCTGCTGCAATCATGGGCACTTTACCTCTTCTAATTGGTACTTTACTTGTCAGTTTCTTTGCTATCCTCTTTGCATTACCCCTAGGACTATTTGCATCGATCTATTTAGCAGAAATTGCAGATGAACGAATCCGCAAAATATTAAAACCAGTTATAGAATTATTATCCGGTATACCATCTGTGGTTTATGGATTCTTTGGACTTGTGGTCATAGTCCCTTTTCTTCAGAATACTTTTGATTTGGCAGTTGGAGAAACTGCTTTGGCCGGATCCATTTTATTGGCGATAATGGCTTTACCAACTATCATTACGGTATCCGAAGATGCGATACGCACTTGCCCCAGAGATATGAAAGAAGCCAGTCTTGCACTAGGTGCCTCACATTGGCAAACCATACGAAGAGTTATTCTACCTTATGCTTCTTCGGGTATTACTGCTGCATCGATCCTTGGTGTTGGAAGAGCGATTGGAGAAACCATGGCAGTTCTTATGGTTACCGGTAATGCTGCAAATCTGACCGCTAATTTATTGCAACCAGTTCGCACCATTCCGGCAACAATTGCTGCAGAGCTTGGCGAAGCTCCATTTGGTGGACTTCACTTCCAATCATTATTTGCATTGGCATGCATGTTATTTTTAATCACATTGATTACTAACGTGATAGCTGAACGAATTTCTAAGAAAAGAAAATTATCATAAGATTCATGCTTGTATTTCCAAAACATATTGACCAGATTAAAATGCGAAATCAACGCATCATGTTTTGGGTTTCCAGGAGTATTGCTTACTTTATAATCGCGATACTGATTTTAATTTTATTTTTTATTCTGAAAAGAGGTTTAGGCGTAATCAATTGGGAATTTTTTAGCACAATGCCAACAGATGGAATGACCAAGGGCGGGATATTGCCGGCCATCATTGGGACTTTATACCTGGTCATGGGAAGTATGATGATTGCATTTCCGATTGGGGTTTTGTCCGGTATATATGTCAATGAATATGCAAAAGAAGGAGAACTTAAACGGTTTATCAAATTAATGACCAACAACCTGGCCGGTATTCCGTCCATTGTCTTTGGATTATTCGGTATGTCATTATTTGTAAATCAATTAAATTTTGGTGCATCTATTTTGGCGGGTTCATTAACGTTGGCATTATTGGCACTTCCATTAATCATAAGGACAACAGAGGAAAGTCTCAAAGCAGTGGAAGATACTTTCAGACATGCCAGTTATGCATTAGGTGCTTCCAAACTTCACACCATTCGCAAAGTAGTCGTGCCGATTGCATTTCCAAATATCATTACTGGTTTGATACTAAGCATAGGACGAGTATCTGGCGAAACGGCACCCATTTTATTTACTGTAGCTGCCTATTTCTTACCCAAACTTCCACAATCGATGTTTGATCAATGCATGGCCTTACCATACCATCTCTATGTTATATCTACAAGCGGCACAGATATTGAAACCAGCAAACCAATAGCATATGGAACTGCCGTTATTCTTATTGCAATTGTATTGTTTGTAAATTTGCTAGCCAATTATCTTAGAAATTACTTTAGCAGAAAAGTGAAAATGAAATAACCAATGAGACATAAAATAGAAACCAAAAATGTGGATTTGTACTATGGCGATTTTCATGCATTGAAAAACGTAAGTATGCAGATCACTGAAAAAACGGTAACTGCTTTGATAGGTCCTTCGGGTTGTGGTAAATCCACTTTTCTCCGATTGTTTAATAGAATGAATGACTTAATTGAAGGTGTAAAAATCAAAGGCGAAATATTAATTGATCAAAAAGATATTTATAAAATCAAAAAAACGGAAGTTGACGAACTGAGAAGAAACACGGGTATGGTATTTCAAAAACCGAATCCTTTTCCCAAAAGCATTTTTGAAAATGTAGCATATGGTTTACGGGTGAATGGCATACAAGATAAAAAGAAAATCGAAGAACAAGTTGAAAAATCCCTCAAACAAGCTGCACTCTGGGAAGAAGTAAAAGATAAATTGAAAAAATCAGCTTTCGAAATTTCCGGCGGCCAACAACAACGTTTGTGTATTGCAAGAGCTTTAGCAGTTGAACCTGAAGTATTGCTTATGGATGAACCTGCATCTGCTTTGGATCCGATTTCAACAAGCAAGATCGAAGAACTGATTTATGAATTAAAAAATAACTTTACGATAATTATTGTTACGCATAATATGCAACAAGCAAGTAGAGTAAGTGACTTCACCGGATTTTTTCTTTTGGGTGATTTGGTTGAATTTGATAAAACTAAGAAAATTTTTACCAATCCTGAAAAACAACAAACTGAAAATTATATCACTGGTCGTTTCGGCTAATAAATTTTTTGCGAATGCTTCACTTAGAAAATGAAATACAGGAACTCAGGGATAAACTTTTATCCATGTGGGATCTGGTAATTAAGCAACTTGATAAAACGGATATTTCATTCAAATCATTTGACCGCGATTTGGCAATGGAAATCCAGGAAACTGAAAAAAGAGTCAACGCATACGAATTGACCATTGACAGGGCATGTGAAGACTTTATTGCATTATTACAACCTGTAGCATCTGACCTTCGCTTTGTATTATCTACTTTAAAAATAAACACAAACCTCGAACGGATTGCAGATATTGCCTGTGGCATTTCTGAATTTATTTCTGATACAGATGAAGATGTCAACGCCGATATTATTGCACATATGGAAGCAGATAAAATGCTTGACATCTGCATCGAAATGGTCAAAGATCTGAGAGAAGCGTATTTACTTGAAAATACCAAATTGGCCAGAACAGTTTACAAGCGCGACAAGATGCTTGATAAATTAAATGATGTAGCCAGTTATAAAGCGATCGAATGTCTTGATAAATTTCCAGAGCAGCGAAGACAAACACTTCATGTCTTATCCATCATTCGCAAATTAGAACGCGTTGGAGACCAATCCAAAAACATCGCAGAAGAAATTATCTTCTACATAGACGCGAAAGTTGTCAAACACAGGAGAAAGGAGAAGGATAATTAAGAAAGGGGCAAGGAGCAAGAAGCAAGGGGCAAGGGGCAAGGGATCATTTAAAATTATAACCAATTGAAATTCGGAAAAAATTAATAGCCCTGAGGGCTTGAATTTTTTTAATGATTATTGTATATAAAAAAGGTGCATTTGAAAAAATGCACCTTTTTTTATTAGTTCTAAAAATTTATTTCGAAAGTATAAAAGTTCTTTGCTTCTTGCCTCTTGCTTTCTTGCCTCTTTCTTTTAATTGCTCCCCTTATACGTTCCGTCAAAATATTTTTGAATAACATCGCTCCATAGATAATGTGCGATTTCGCGGCCCATTTTCAATCCTTCAATATTGTCTGTTTGAATATGATATCCACCCATGACTCTTGATATGCCAGCCATATCAGCAGTTGCTGTAAATGTTGGCAATGGTAATGAAATGGGATCGCCAGGAGTCTCTGTGATAATACCTGGTCTTCTGATTTCAGTTTCACCGAAACGATCGCTTCCAGTAAAGAGTTCTAGTACTTTAGCACAAGCACCAGAAACTGTACTGTGTCCGGAAGTGTATGCAGGAAATGGTGGGGAAACAAAATTTGCCGGTGAATACGGATGCCATTTTTCTGCTGCTATTGGGAAACATCCTTTGTCCGGACCACACCAACCTTTAATTTGTTGGCCCTTGTAATAATAGCGGACCAAAGTCCATGGACGGGAGCTGTCATAGAATCGTTTTGTTTCCCAGCAGGCAATAAATGCATCCATCGCAGTAATTCCTACTGAAAAATATAATTTAACATCGCGATCCAAATCATTTTTATCACGAACTGAAACCATTTCAGCAAACTTTAGCCAATGTCCAGCTTGTCCGGTAGATCTTGGCCCGTCTCTCATAAATTCGATAATAGCTTTTCTTTCAGGTGTGAGATTGGCATTAAAATCAATCACTTCATCTACTTCCTTTTTCAATTGCTCTGAGCCCACCATTGGATATTCAGGTGCTCTGAATTGTGAAGCTGATTTTAAGCCGATTGGTTTTACTCGATACCAATGCGGGGTAAGAAAGTTGACAAGAAATGTATCTCCATTAGGATTTACAAAGGGCAGAGGATGCCATCTGTCAGGATCAATTACATGTTTATATGTATTGATTGCACTATAGTAGGTATAATCAGAATATGGTTTACCATCAGAGCCCTGTTCATTACCTAATTGATTTGCGCCATCATTGTGACGATATTTTAGAATGGCTTCTGCCACCACATTTCCAATCCCTTCCGGTTTGGTTTTATCTTTTGTCGTTTTCTTAGGATCGTAACCCATTTTTGTAAACTCTTCAAGTATGAAATTTTTATCTTCCGGATATAAATCTTGTAAGACATGAAGCATTGCATAGCTTATAGCAGTTTCCTTGTTTTTCCGGGTTCTTTCAGCAGCAGGTCTTCTAAGTTTGCCACCAAAAATAGTTCCGACTGCTTTTGAATCATAAGCAGCCCATGCATCATACATGGCTGTAACAGCAACACCTAAAGTTCTGGATTGCACAGTTGGTTTGGCACCCACACGATCCACATCATTGGCTGTTACTTCGAGAGCAACATCCAACCATTTGGTAGCAAGACTGGAATTAAACGTTTTGGGTATTTGACTTTGACTCCAGGTATTAGGGAGTATAAGAATAGTGCTTACTAGAAGTGTGTACAGTAACTTTTTCATCGTACGGTTTTTGATTATTAAATTAGGTTTATATATAAAAAGCACCCAGCCATCCAAAAACCAGACCTACGTTCAGTAAATTTCTGAAGTATGTTTTTGGATGACTGAGATCTTTTTTCCCAAAACTACTAATATGAAAATAAATTAAAAACTAATCTCAAATTATGGCTAAATCCAGCAATGCAAAAATGAGTATTTTAATAAAGAATCCACATTAGGATCCACCGGATTTGTATATTATACCTCAAAGCTAAGAAGCCTGATTGCCTAATAGAATTCAATTCTTTAAACAAGGCAAAATAATTGATAAACCTGGCTTTTTATGATTTGAAAGGATGGCATGATTCCTGTTGATATGTCGTAAGTTTAGGCTAATTATGTCACTTAGATGTCTTGTTATTGATGATGATCCACTGATCGGAGACCTGATCAAGCATTTTTGTTCGAAAACCGACAAAATTAGCTTTTGCATCACCACTTTAAATGCCCTTGATGGCTTGAGTCTACTATCTGCAGGAGGGCTGGACCTCATTTTCCTGGATTATAATCTCCCTGATATGAAAGGCCAGGAATTCCTCGAACTCATGCAATCAAAAATTCCAGTGATTATGGTAACCTCGGAATCCGACTTTGCCGCCAAAAGTTACGAGTACGATCAAGTGGTTGACTTTTTGGTTAAGCCCCTGAGTTTTGACCGCTTTATTAAATCAGTGGAGCGGGCAGAAGGCATTAATCAGGAACCGGCGAAACCAAACATTGAGGATAGATCGATCTTTATTAAAGATGGCAGCAAATTGGTTCGGGTAGATTTTGATGAACTACTATTCATAAAATCCGAAGGGAATTATGCCAATTTTGTTCAAGATCAGGCACAAACCATGAGTCTTATGAGTATGAAAGATCTCGAAACCAAATTACCCAAAGAGTTTATCCGCGTTCACCGATCATTTATAGTGAATACTAAAAAAATACAAGTCATACTTCAGGATGAAATCTTAATAAAAGACAAGAGAATACCAATTGGTGAAAAATATAAATCGGAATTGCTGAATGCAATTAAGGAATTTTAAACAGGATTTAGTTGATTTGTATGATTTACAAGATTAGGATACAATCCTTCACTTTTCATTTTACTTCTTTTAATTTATCGACTTCTGCCTGGAATATTTTTAAATAGAACATAAATGGTAATGAAATCTTATGATTCACATTGAGTAAATCCAATTTGCTTTCATCCATTTGAATCCGGACTTTATCCAACTCCATTTGTAACGAACTCAACTCAAAAGTCCTCATCGCATTAATCAATTTATGATACACCTTGTCGAATAAAACCACATCTCTTTTCTGAATGGATTCCATAAGCCGTTCAAACATTTCCTTCCACTCTTTTATCATCAGTTCTAACGCTTTTCTGACTTTATCGCTTTGATAATCATAATTCACATACAAATTATCCAACTTTGGTTTTTCAAAATGCTTTTGGAAAATGAGCTTTGAAAGTTCGTTCAACAATAACTCTGAAGTAACAGGCTTTACAAATGAAGCATCATAAAGCTGTTGTTCAGGATTTAAGGACTGGTTTAAATTATCGGTAGCAGAAATTAAAAGCAGCAAACCTTTTTCATTTAAATGCATCCGAATTGCTTTCAAGTGTTGTCCAACCTGAGTTTCTGAAAAATGTAAATCTGTTAAGACCAAGTCATATTTTTCATTCTTCTGATTAATAAATTCTTTGGGAGAGTCAAAGAGTTTTGTTTTAATACCATGCTTTTTAAAAACTTCCTGATAGAAAAATGAATTCTGTTTATCATCTTCAATACAAGCTACACTTTCTAAATATGCATCAAGAAATTGAACACTCTGATCCATGATTTGAAATCGCTGTGCTGCAATGGTCAAATTGGTTGAAAGTATAAAACTAAATCTTGAACCCTTTCCAGGCCTAGATTCTATATTGAGTTTGGATTTAAATAGCTTCAATAAATTGATGACTATAGGTAGTCCCAATCCAACATTTTGCAATTGTCTGGAATCTCCAGTTACCGGTTTTTGCATTAATATGTTATCAATGTTGTCTTCTGAAAGTCCATGGCCCTGATCGATTATAGAAAACTCAATACAGGTCTTGTCCTGTGAATTCAAACTAAGTACGACTTCTTTTCCCTGAGGCGAATTACGGATTGCATTGGAAATGAGATTGTGTAATATTTGACTTAGCCTTACCGGGTCCGTATTAAAATTCTGAGAAACCAATTGTTGTTGAAGATCAAGATTTAATTTTATTTTTTTATTTACCGCATCAAACAAATGACTTTTAATGATATTGTCAAGATACTCTTTGATTCCAACTTCCTGGAATTGCAAGTCAATCTGCCCGTGTATGAGTTTGCGATAATCGAGTATATCATTGACCAGAGTCAATAAATTTTCTGAACTGAACTTCAAGGTATCAATAAATACTTGCTGATCCGGCCTTGGATTATTTTGTGACAACATTCCGGTGATACCTAATATGGACTGCAAAGGATTCCTGATTTCATGACTCATGTTTTCAAGGAATTCCTGCTTTGCTTTATTTGCTTCAACCGCATCTGTTTTTGCGATTTCCAATTCGTTTAAATGAAGTTTGATTCGATTCGCCATATCAAGAAATGATTTGGACAAGTCTCCAATTTCATCATCCCGGTCAACTTGTAAAGTAATGTTTTCCGGATTCTTTCCAAAATTGATTATTGAGGATGTAATGGACTTAAACACTTTGGTTTGTCTGTTTGTCCACCATACAGCAATAGCGAGTGACAACAAGGTCATAATAATTGTCAATAAGAATAGATCTGATTTCCATTGATTGAATACTGACAACAACATGTTTTTGTCTGCACTCAAACTAAAAAACAAATGATAATTAGCTCTTGGGTATGAATAATGAATAATTGAATACAATTCATTTTCCTTAATTTGCTGGGATTTTAATTCAGTTCCATACTTATCTAATTTTAATAAATCGATATCAGGTGTTTTCCCAAATTCAAAACCAAATATTTTACTGCTATCCGGATGTATAAGATAAAATCCATTGTCATTAAATAAGGCAAGTGTAAATTGTTTGCCAGCAATTTTTTTGAGCTCATCGAAAACATAACTCAGATCTATATTGACTATTAGTATACCAAAGGCTTTTCCATTTAAATAAATGGGTTTGGCCATTCGCATCGTAGGAACCATGGGTATGGCAATTCTTCCATACTCCTGATTCAGGTTAATCTCAGAATAGTAAATTGAATCTTCCGGTAATCGAATGGTTTCTATGAAATAATCGCGGTCGCCTTTTTTTTGTAAGTGTTCTTGATCCACCAAACGAAAACCATCCATAAACTTTTCCGCTCGTATAATCTCTTTACCTTCTTCTTCAATTCCGACTAAACGCAATTGCAGGTATTTTTTATTAGTAGATAATAAGGCCAGGAATTCATTTGATAAATTATTCGTTAGACCCCGATTGCTTTGTTCAGAAATAAACTGATATAGAAATGGATTCTTTGACATGAACGAGATGTCTCTCTGAATATCATTAAGAAAAGTTCTGAACTGCGTTACAACAGATTCATTGTTGTGATTAAGTGAAAGCGTTGCATTCTCTAAAATCTTATTAGAACTGATCCTGTATATGGAATACCCGAGTATTACAGAAGTTAATACCAACAGTATAAAATATACTATCGCATTTTTTACAGCTATGGAAATTCTAGGCACGGTCAAAGATAAGAGGCAATTAGCAATTGACAAGTAGCAAGAGGCAAAAAGCAAGAGGCAAGGAGCAATTGGCAATTGGCAATTGCCAATTAAAAAAAATAGAACTAATTTGCTTCTTTACTTTTTGCCTCTTGCCTCTTTTTTCTCTACTGTCGATATATATTGCCATGAAGAAAAAAGCCCCCACAAATTTCTTTGCGAGGGTTTTAGTTCTTAAGGATAATAATTGTAAAATAGTTTAACTCTTATTATCTTACTTTCATCGAATCTTTGGAACTTCGTTTTATTTTCAAATGTATTTATGGAATCTTTATTTCATCATTCATTTGAAATTGATCTAGTATTTACATTTTATGACTATTAAATCTGTAGGTATATCCAAAGCTGATTGAATAGTCCGCAAATGCTGCATCTCCATGAGCTACGGCATCTGGTTTTAGAGTTCTTTGAAGATCCTCACTTAAAATATCATTATGACTTTGAATACGATTTCTAATGAAATTTTTTGGAACGTATAAGCTAAAGTTATGATTTCCTATACGATATGCAATGCCTGGCTCTATTGCAACAACATATCCAGGACGACGGTATGCTTCCTGACCTCCAAATACATCATCTGCTGGAACACCTTCCCATCTTGCAGCTAATGATATACTCAAATTATTTAAAACTGTAGTCATTATACCTGCTCGGACAAAATATTGATCCGGACAAGCATATCGATTATTACCAAACAAAGTGTCCATGTTAACTTTGGTATCAATTGGATTTTTGATATAAACATCAGGTGAACTCTTGTATGTTCCGTTAGTTTCCTTAGGATTAAACAAATAATAACCATTTGCAAATCCATAGAAGTTTCCGAATAAATGTTTGAAACCTTGTAATTCAATAGAGAAACCTAATCCTCCATCTCCTGGTTGAATTGCCTGATCCATTACGACATTATCTAATTTTGTGCCATTTGTTTGTGGAACCTGATTGTCAGTATCATCATACCTTCCTGTTGGCAATTTAATACCAAGGCCTACCATTAAGTTTCCTCTGTGCGCAGTTTCTGGATTTAATACCCAATAATTTAAACCAAGGCGGAAATCACCAATTCCTGATGAATAAACACTATAACGAAATGTATCTACCACAGGTACTGTTTGTCTCAAAACCTGTGAACGTTCATTGTTTACATAAGGAATTGTAAAATTCAATTGTAAGCGACTGCTTAATCCATAAGAAAAATTAAAGTCCAATGCGTGTGAATAAATATTTACAGCATTACCTCGGTCATTTCCATTTGCATCGAGGCCTCCACCAGTTGTC
>JAYVIT010000049.1:0-13147 GCA_043769965.1 Saprospiraceae bacterium | reverse complement strand
CCCTATGTGTTCTATGTGCCTATGTGGTTGAAATACATTGAACCACATAGGCACATAGGACACATAGTTTCTATTTTTTAAATCAATAAATAAAATTGGCTAGAAATATTTATTTAGAAGTCTCTTGGCTTTTTCCCTGGTTTTGTAACCAAGCATATACATGGACGGTACAACAATCAATGTCAGAAAGGTAGCCGTGATTAATCCAAAAATAATGGTCCAGGCTAATGGTCCCCAGAAAGCGACATTATCTCCACCTAAATAAAATTTAGGATCGAAATCGCTGAAGAGACTCGCAAAATCCAAATTTACACCTACGGAAAGTGGAATCAATCCAAGTATAGCAGAAAGTGCAGTAAGAATAACAGGTGTCATACGTGTGGCACCCCCCTCAATGATAGCATCTTCAACAGTATGACCCCGTTGCCGGAGTTCATCGGTAAATTCAATGAGAAGAATTCCATTTCGAACTACAATTCCTGCCAATGAAAAAATTCCGATACCTGTCATAACTGCACTCAAAGTGATTTCAAAAAATCCAAAACCCAAGGCTATACCGATTAAAGAAAAAAGTACGGTAGTAAATATGATAAATGGTTTCACAACAGAATTAAACTGAGTAACCAAAATTAAAAACATCAAGGCTAAAGCAGCGCCAAATGCAAGGCCAAGAAAATCTATAGTTTCCTGGAGTTCTGCCTGTTCACCTGAAAAATTAATTTCATAACCTTCAGGTAGGTCCATTTGTGACGCAAGCTCTTGAATCTGCCCGATAATTGTATTGGGATTATATCCAGTTATTACATCTGAACCCAAAGTCAAAACTCGTTTTTGATTCTTGCGATTTATACTGGATAATGAATTTCCATAACTAATACTTGCGATGGATGAAACGGGTATTTGTTTGAACCGCTGAGTAGACATATCCATGAATGCCACGTCGAGATTGAGTAATTTTTCTACTGTATTGCGATCGCCTTCCTGAATTCGGAGCTGTATCGGATAATCATCATTCATATCTCTGTATCGCGATACTTCTTTTCCAAATAATGCGGTTCGCAATTCAGTGGCAACCTGTGCTAAACTGATTCCTTCCCGTTGCGCTTTTTCTTCATCGATATGAATAATAATTTCAGGTTTACTAATTTGCAAATCTGATTTCAGATCATCAATCCCATCGATTTTATTTTCAGCGATTCCATTTATTATATTGCGACTGATTTTATCCAACACATCAAAATCATCGCCACTAATCTCAATACTGATTGGTCTGCCGACAGGAGGACCATTATTTTCTTTTTCTACCGAGATTTCAGCACCAGCAATTCCATTCTTGAATTCATCTCTCAATGCATCGAGTACTTCAGTTGTGGATTTACCATGTCTGTCTGAAAATCGTACAAAAGCGACGGTGACTTTGCTTTTGTGAGGTGTTGCAACGCGATCTGGATTTTGCGGATCTCCGGCACCAAGTCCTACATTTGATATTACTGAGGATACAATTGAATTTTCTTTACCGATGATCTTGTATACTCTGTTTTCAATAAGTTGTGTTACGGAATCGGTCACTGCGGCATCTGTTCCTATAGGCATCTTGCAATAAACAAAAGCAAAATTAGGCTGCCCACTTGGAAAGGTTTCAATCTGAGGATTTGTACTACCGTAGTAAACAAAGCTTAAAAACAATAAAGCAAATACACTTACTACTACCGCAATAGGCCGGTATCCTTTTAATAATACACTCAATACATTTTTGTAAATGCGTATTACTCCGGGCCAAACTGTATTTTGAAATATAAAAATTAATTTTGAAAAAATGAAATGATAAAGTAGTATGAGAATTATACAAAAAACTGAAAAATTTCCGAGGCCTTTTCCAAAACTAAAATAACCAAGCAATGCAAGAGCGGTGAAAAAGATAAAAACTTTACGGTAACTTTTTAATGTGTCTTTTTGATTTTCATCTTCCCGTTTCATGAAACTTACAGCAAAAACAGGATTCATTACAAATGCCACAATTAATGATGCACCCAAAGTGATAATTAAAGTAACCGGTAAATGATACATAAATTTTCCAATAATACCGGGCCAGAACAGCAATGGAAAAAAGGGCATCAGTGTAGTTAGGGTTCCTGCTAGTACGGGTAAGAATACTTCACCTGCTGCAAGCTTTGCAGCTTCCTCTATGTTAAGATGTTTGTTCTTTGTAAAAATCCGATGCGTGTTTTCTATGACGACAATCGCATCATCTACAATGATACCCAAGGCAAGCAGTAGGGAAAAAAGAACGATGACATTCATAGTCATATCCATGCCGGGCATCACAAGGAAAGCAAGCAAACAGGAAAGTGGTACAGCAAGTCCAACAAAGAATGCATTGGTGAATCCCATAAAAAACATGAGAATAAATACCACGAAAATAAATCCCAGAATAACCGTATTGATAAGATCATGCAATTGTACACGGGTATTCTCCGAAGTATCGGCCGTCACTTTAATGGTTAGCCCCTGTGGAAATTTATGGATTTTGTAGTCTTTGATGATAGCATAAATTTTATCGGTAGCATCAATGAGGTTCTCGCCACTTCTCTTGATAACATTTAAAGTGACCACGGGTTTGTTGTCCAATCGTGCAAAATCCTGTTTTTCCTTAAAGCTGTCTTCAATATTCGCGAGATCTTTTAGAAATACAGTGGTGCCTAAGAACGAACGAACTACTATGTTCCCAATTTCTTTAGGATCAGTAAACTCACCGGTAATCCGGACATTGCGTCTTAGTTCCTGAATCCTCAATTCTCCTGCAGAAATATTTAGATTTTGTTGACGCAAGGCATTTTCTATATCATTGAAAGTGACGCCGGCAGCATTCAATTTATAAAGATCAACATTCACCTGAATTTCCCGTTCTACTGCACCGATGATATCAACTCGTGTTATTTCTTTGTTGGATTCAATTTTATCTTTTAGTTGTTCGGCATAAATTTTTAAACGGTCAAGTGGAAAATCTCCGGCAATGTTGATATTGAGTATCGGCATTTCGCTAAAATCGAATTCCTGTATTCTTGGATCTTCCTTTAAGTCAGCAGGTAAATCCTTTTTGGCTTTATCCACTGCATCATCAATCCGTTGTTTACAAATTTTCGGATCAAGGTCAGCATTGAATTCTGCAATGATCATGGAAAAATCAGAGAGTGAATTGCTCTTTACTTTTTTGATTCCATTGACTGATTTTAATTCTTTTTCAATTGGCTTCGTAATCAGGTTTTCTATATCCTCAGGTGTAGCTCCGGGATAAATGGTAGCAACTGATACAGTTGGTATAACAATATCCGGAAACAATTCTTTAGGTATCCGCTCATATGCAATATATCCAGCGAGGCAGATGATTATTGTAAAAACATAAATACTCGTGGAGTTTTGTATGCACCAGTTGGTAAATCGAAGTTGTTTTATATTGTCAAGCTTCATAATAGGGAATTAGCTTTGAAAAATCCGAATAAAAACTAGAGTGAGATTAATTGACCATCGACCAATTCACTAAAACCTGAAATGATAATCTGATCGCCTGTTTTAAGACCTGATTTGATTTGTGTTTCACCATTATACTCTATACCCATTTCGATATTTCGTTTTCTTGCAAACCAACTTCCATTCGATTCTTCTGCGATGAGAATGTAATTTTCTCCGTTTATACTTTTTTGTATAAGATTGGAAGAAATGACCAAAGCATCTTTAATGATGCCATTATTAATTTTAAGTTTTACTGCTTGATTACTTAAATAATTTTGGTTGCCTTTGGGTAAATCCGCTTCTATAATCAATGTTCGCGTAGTAGGATTGATTGTTTTTGAAATGAAACTGATTTTGGATTCCAGGTTTGAATCGGAATCTGGAAAATAAATCAACACCTTGTCACCTTTCTTTACCTTACTTAAATAACTGTCGCTTAGTTTTGCCTGCACTTTCATTTCACTACCATTGACTACCCGGATACCGGATAATCCGGGACTCGCCATTTCTCCTAGCTTGATCTTAACTTCATCAACTACACCATATATTGGGGATTTGATTATAGTCATTGCCAACTGTGACTCCAGCGTTTTTTGTTTTTGTTCCAATTGTTCCTTGTTATTCTTTGCCTGGAGATATTGTGCCTCACTGCCAATGTTTTGTTCCCACAATCGCTTTTGTTTTTCAAACATGGTATTGGCCATGCTCCATCCTGTTTTTATCTCATCAATTCCTTTTCGAATTGTCGAACCATCCAATGTAGCAAGGATTTGGCCGGGGGATACGCGGTCTCCTTCTACAACATTAATGGATGTCACCACTCCAGGCATTTGAGGTGCTGCTAATACATTTTGACGGGAATCAATCATTCCTTGTAACTCAATGTAATGAAGGAATTCACGCTTCTTAAGTGTATCTAATATAACCAATTTTGATTTTGCCTGCACAATAGAAGTATCTGATTCAGCAATCTGAAGTTGCAATTCCTTAATTTGTTGATTGATTTCTTTTACCTGAGTTTTAAGTTCTGCGAGTTTACTTTTAGGATCTTTATTTTCAGCGGGCTTGCTGCAGTGGATCATTGAAAATAAACTGAATACAAGAAGAGTACCTATACGAAGCTTCATGCGGGAAAATGTTGTGTTGAGAATAGTAGATAATTACCGTTAATTAACGCTTATTCGAACAAATGGTTCTAAGAAGTGAGTAGTCAAATGTAAATTTATATTAAATAAAAAACAAATATATATACTGTTGAAAAATAGATATAAGGGATTACTTTTCGATCAACATACGACCATTTCAATCAAATATTAAAATGGATACTGTGGAAGATCATAAATAAAGTGATAGATTTTTTGTTCAAAGTCAATTTGGCACATCTTGAATTCAATTCCATTGCAAATACCCAAATAAGGTGCCTGCAGTTTCATGTTATAAACAGCTGCCTGATCAAACATTTTTTGATGAATGCTCATTTGAGGTGATTTGCATTCTATCAATATATAAGGTAGCGCCGATTTACCATAAATGACCAAATCAAATCGCTTGGTTAAACTGAATACCTGAATTTGTTTTTCCACTGCCATTCTGCTAAATGGAATGGATTGATGCTGATTCAACCATAGGATTAGACATTGTCTAACCATCTCTTCTGGGGATTCCATGATCCATTTTTTTCTGACGGGATCAAAAATCTGAGGATTAGCAGAATCACTTCTTTTGAGTTGGGATTGCAAATCCAATAGGGTGAAATTTGAAGGATTCATATTTGAATTAAAAAATCCAATGTTTTTAATACCCGGATTCAATAAATTAACACAAAACTATAAATAATCGGAACAAAAACATATTAAAAAATACTATATATATTTAAAATTGATAAATTTGTGGAGTATATCTTTTCAATAAATTTTTATGGATAATGCAAAACAATTAGTTAAAGACTTTTGGAATCAATATTCCTGTGGAGAGCAATTGTACATGGTAGGAGAAGATATGAAAACAAAGTTTAAAAATCAGATCCAAGAGCGTATGCGTCTGGAGCCTTTCATTACTGATTTTGCAGATTTTTCAGATTGGAAGGATAAAGATGTATTGGAAATCGGAGTTGGATTAGGAGCAGATCATCAATTGTTTGCTGAACATGGAGCCATATTGAAAGGTTGTGATCTGACCGAAAGAGCAGTCGAATTTACAAAGCAGCGATTTGAGTTGTTTGATTTACACTCCGAACTCCAGGTTGCTGATGCTGAATATTTACCGTACTCAAATGAACAATTTGATTTGGTTTATTCATATGGCGTCATCCATGTTAGTCCAAATACTCCCAAGGTTGTTGAGGAAATTTATCGTGTTTTAAAAAATAAAGGCGTAGGTAAGATTATGATTTATCATAAATATAGTATTGTTGGATTCATGCTATGGATACGCTATGCTCTATTATATGGAAGGCCATTTCGCTCCCTCACAGAAATTTATTCTAAATATTTGGAAAGTCCAGGTACGAAAGCATACTCAGTCAAACAAGCCAATGAACTTTTCAGAAATTTTTTTTCTATTAACATCACTACTGTATTAAGTCATGGCGATTTATTATCATCGCAAGCTGGTCAACGTCATGGGGGTTTTTTACTTGACCTGGCAAGAATTATTCACCCCAGGTGGATAATCAAAACTTTTTTTCCTCGGTATGGACTATTTATGATGGTAACTTTAAAAAAATAGTAGGGTGTATATGTTGTATTTTTTCCAGTGTTAGAACGCTTAAAAATATAGATATGGAGATTATTTCATTAATCAATTTATTAAGGAATATGAAATGAATAATAAAATGGGAGATCAAAGTAATGGCAACTCTGTTAGAAAAGACCTTCCATTGGAAGGTAGTGTTAGTACCTGGTCAGCCCTTTGGAGTATTATTTCTTCAAATCAAACATCAAAAGAATGTTTATTTACCAGAAGTCGTACCAGAACAATTTATGAATTTTGGCAACGCGCTTATGCAAAGGACCTTTTGAACTTAATTGAAAAAAGAACGTATAATGAATTCTTGGAATTGGGTGCAGGTCGTGGTACTACATCCATGTATTTGAATGAAGCCGGGTATAAGCAAATTACCTTGGTGGATTTGTCAGAAGAAGCAAAGAATTTGGCTTATAAAAATTTTAAAAAATTTCAATTATCGTATAAGGATTTTGTTCTTGCAGATGTACGCATGACACCTTTTCCAGATGAATCATTCGATTGTATTTATAATATCGGTTTATTGGAGCATTTTGAAAAGCCCGAGGATGTTTTGCGTGAAGCATTTCGACTTCTGCGAAAGAAGGGCTTAATATTTATGCCTGTTTTTCCTGATATCTGGAGTTTGAATTCATTCTTATTAAGATTGATATTCAACCCACTTTCCTACATAAAAAAATTAATTTTAACTGAAGATCCTTCGAATGAATTCATGATCCGTACCAGATTAACCCGGAGTACATATGAAGAAATATGTAAAAAATCAGGTTTTAGAACTGTTGATTGTTTATATTACAATCCATTTCCGAAGATTGTAAGAGATGGTTGGTATGAAAATTTTATTGTCTTGAATTTTTATAAATTGATATATCAGTTGAGGAATTTACGTTCTCAGAAATTGCATTTTCAAACTAATTCATTTTTTGGCTCAGCTTACGTATTGATTGCCATTAAATAAAGTATATCCGTACAAAGAATTTTAATTTGAATCCAATTAATCAGACAATTCGAAATTTTTTAATTAAGATTTTGGTATTGGCAATTAGCTTGTCGGTTTCCTTGGTGATACCTGGGATTCTTGGCCCGGGATTGTTTGGATTGTATTCACTTATAGTTGTGTGGGTGGGCTTTTTAATTCCAATAACATCCTTTGGGATAGGTGCTGGAATAATGTATTACATCAGTAACAAATCGTATTCGTTCCAATCGGTCTTTAGTACCAACCTTTTTATAGCCTCGCTAATCGGTATATTTAATATTCTCATTCTTTGTATTTTAAAGTTCACGGGACTTATAAATTATGTAGACAACTCAATTCAATCTAATGAATTGTTTATGCTTTGCGGTAGTGTTTTTTTTCAATCCATAATTTTTGTGGTCGGAAGGGCATGGTTGGGTGATTCAAAATTTGATCATCTGAATTCTATTGATTTGTTAAATAGTCTGCTTAGTCCTTTGGTATTACTCTGCGCATTGTGGTATTTTGATATCAGGGATACCTTATTCATTTATATATCATATTTGGTTACCAGCGTTCTTGTATTTTTCTACACTGGCTTTCTTTTGCGAAGTCAGTTGGAATGGAATCGTTTGAATTTTATATACTTGAAGCAAATATTTCCATATGGTCTCAAATCCTGGATAGGTGATGTTGCACTGAAAGCGAATTTACGGTTAGACCAGCTGATACTGGGTTCTTTTTACTCTTTAGATGCACTAGGTATTTATAGTGTTGCCGTAAAATTAGTTGAATTGATTTGGTTGATACCAGATACTATAGGTCCAGTTTTATTTAATAGGGTTGCGGGTAATTCAAATCAAAATGATAATATTAGAATAGTATCCAGAATTCACAGATTAACGCTAGTGACTTGTTTTGTAATTTTATTTCTTTGGATTTTTATTTGTCATCAGGTCATTGTACCTTATATTTTAGGCAATCAGTTTATAGAAGTTACATCCATAATATTTTTATTGGCACCGGGAATATTAATTGTCATTTCATCCAAATTAATTACCAAACTTTTTTCCGCATCTGGCAATGTGATGTGGACTAGTAATATTACGATAATTGGAAGTGCAATTAGTATCATTTTATATTTTCTGTTTATACCTACACTCGGCGCAACTGGGGCAGCCATTGCGTCAACTCTTGGATATATAAGTTTGGCTTTTGCAGGCTGGATTGTTTTAATGCGAAATTACAAAGTACATTTTCACGAATTTTATATGGTCAAAAGAGCCGATATCATTTGGATAAAAGAGCTTTTGAATACTTTTTTTATAAGAAAATCATTCAAGCCATAATGAAGCAATAAGAATGAAAAAATCAGATCGGGTTATTTTGTATTTATTTTATGTCTATGCATTTATACTGTCATTTGAAGATATTTTGGAAGTTCTCTGGGATATAAAAACTCCATACAAGCCCTTTAGGTTGTTGGCAATAGGAATTGGTTTTTTGATTATTTTCACCAGGAGATTTAATAGTATTCGAATTTTTACAAATGATTTGAAATTGTTGGGAGTGTATGTATTAGGCTTAATTCCAACTGTGATCGCATTTTTAAATAATCGCTTGGACGAAGGCTATTTCTGGTCGACTTCATTGCAGTTTTTCATAACACTTTGGATTTTTTTGTTAATTAAAAGTCTTCCCTTTGAAATGAAACATATCCATAGGGCACTTCATATTTATTGTTTGGGAGCTCTTTTGAATGGAGTGTATATGATATACAGGTTTATGTTTATCAATAGTATCCGTCAAAGCGGTTTCATGGATGACTCAAATATGGCGTCTTTCTCATGCTGTGTTTCTTTTACTTATTTTTTTTATTATTTTGTACGTTCAGAGGAATCCTTGCTTAGTCTTTCCAGGATTCTGAATGGGTTCATATCGTTGATTCTGATGTTTGCTTTGTTTGTTTCTGGTTCAAGAACCGCTATAGTAGCATGGCCATTCATCGTTCTTTTTTTACTTTATTATAAAGTGCCTTACACAAAAAAACTTTGGCATTCTGCAATTCTATCCATTATCCTGTTTTTCATTTTTAGTTCTTCAAATAATCTGTCACTATTTAAAATTATGCCAGCTTGGAACAGGTTAATTAATTTGGAGGGAAAGGAAGATTCCAGATTGTCTTTATGGAAACATGGATTCTCGGCATTTAAAGATACCTATTTTATGGGGCTAGGTATTGAACAGTTCAAAAATCCTGTGAATTATACTAAGTTCGTAAAGGTTTCGGATAATGCAATGGTAATTAATCAAAAAGGCTTAGTGGTTCATAATGCTTTTTTAACCGTGCTTTACGAATATGGCATATTATCGTTTTTATTTTTTATAAGTTTTTTCTGGACTTTATTTGCAAGATTAAAAGTAGCTTGCAAAAGTATTGATCATCCTGCAATTTATCAGCTCCTTTATTTTAATATGATTTGGTTTTCAATCTTTCTTTCGAGTTTTCCATCCCATACGATGTGGTTTCTGTATATTGTTTTGGGATTGGTAGCATATTCAAAAATCAATACTAATGAAATTTCTTTTCAAAAAAATAAATTATAAGCATGTAAATTTTAAAATTATCAAAAGAAATTATTCATTTAATTTGGTATTAGAATTATAATTGGAAGAGCTCCATGGCGATGGATTGAGTTTATTTGCATTCTGGTCTAATGTAGAAATTACCTAAGTCGTGTCTATATTGTATCATGTTAATAGGTATTTTGATAGGAACAGCAATTTTAATTGGAGATTGATAATGAGGAAGCAATTAAAATTGGAAACAAAGGATTTGTAGTTGATAATGTTATTAATTTAACTGGTATTCATGTAGTTGATATTTCGAATATAAGTTCACATTCTTTATTGAAGAGGTGAATCTTTAAAATGCCAGTATCATATATCAGAAACAACAGGTAAATTATAAAATTAAATTCGATTTGAAAAAAGCGAGCTTTTTATTAATAGGACCATATCCTGATAAGGAATTTCGGCATATAGGAGGGACTTCAGTTTTATTCAGGAGCCTAATAGATTATCTTAATTCAAAATCCCTTAATTATTTATTTGTCTCAACAACCAAGTATGGAGGATTTGGTAGCGGGCTGTTAAACTTTCTTAATGTCATTATTCATTCTACTTTATTGATGCCTAGTCGTGATATTGTGGTTTTTAATTTTAACAAAAGGAGCGTTATTTTCTTAGCGCCAATATTGTTTTGGTATGCAGGGTTGGTAAATGCAAAAGTGGCTATTCGAATGTTTGGTTCTTCCAGTATCCAGTTACTTGAATCCACTAATGCATTCTTGACTATGCTATTGAATAAAATTTTTGCAAATGCAGACATTTTATTTTTTGAAACAAAGATTGAAGTAGATTATTTTAAAAAAATAAATAAAAATACTTATTTATTTCCAAATTGCAGAAATCATTCGGTTGCTTTCCGTCCAAGGGAATACACAAAAAAATTTGTATTTATAAGTCAAGTGAAGATTGAGAAGGGAATTTTGTTGATATTAGAAGCATTTAGAGAATTGAGTATTGAATATTCAATAGATATTTATGGACCTATTATTGATCAGGGATTAACATTTATTAAAAATCTATCTTGTTATAAGGGAATAATTGACTTTGATGATGTTTATGATACCCTTGATAATTATGATATGCTGTTATTGCCGACTTTCCAAAAAGGGGAGGGCTACCCGGGAATTATTATTGAAGCATATTCTATGTCTTTACCCGTGATAACTACTGAATGGAATTCTATCCCCGAAATTGTTCAAGATGGGGTGAGTGGTTTATTGATTGAGCCACAATCTGTAAGAGCTTTAAAGGAAGCTATTTTGAAAGTTAATGAAAAAAATTATAGTGTCATGAATTCCGGAGCATTTGAAATGTCAAAAAATTATCAATCCGATAAAGTACACGAGCAAATTGTATCAATAATGCAGGACATAACGAAGTTAAATTTTAATTAATGTGCGGCATATTTGGAATGATTTCTGAAAAATGGCAATCACATGCGGAGTCCGCTGCTAAACTGATCAGTCATAGAGGCCCGGATGATTACGGAATATATAGAGAGGATCCATTGTGTTTGATACATTACAGACTTTCTATACTTGATGTTAGTGTAAATGGACATCAACCCATGATCAGCGATGATGGAAGATATGTGATTATCTTAAACGGAGAAATCTACAATCATCTTGAAATCCGAGATAATTTACAACATCATCATTTTAAATCTACCAGTGATACAGAAACATTGTTGTATGCTTATTCTGAAAAGGGTACAGCTATTTTTCCAGAATTAAATGGAATATTCGCCCTTGCTATCTATGACAAGCAAGAAAAAGAACTGATTGTAGCAAGAGATCATATAGGTATCAAGCCTCTGTATTATCATCACTCTAAATCTGGATTTGTATTTTCATCCGAACTGAAAAGCATTGCCGCATTACCGGAAATGGATAAAACATTAAATGTTGAAGCGCTTTCGAATTATATCCAGTTTATTTATTCACCCGGAAAGTCAACGCCATTTAAATCTATAAATAAATTAGAGCCAGGACATTTTATTAAACTTTCGATTCCCGATTTTAAAATCATTGAATTTAAAAAATACTATCAGATTCCATTTACCGGAAATTATCTTCAGGAAAATGAATTGTTTTGGATTGATACAATTGATCAGGCATTACAAAAATCAGTTAAGAGGCAATTGCTTTCTGATGTTCCGGTAGGTTATTTTATTTCTGGAGGATTGGATTCAAGTTTGATTGCTGCAATTGCAAAAAAAATTAATCCTGATATAAGATTAAAAGGATTTACGATTCAAATTTCTCAAGCTAACAAAAAAGATGGTTTTGCAGATGACTATCCTTATGCTTGTCAATTAGCTGATTTGTTGGGCATCGATTTAGAAGTGGTAGATGGCCAGGTTGATTTGCCACGAGATCTTGATGACATGATTTGGCACCAGGATGAACCACAAGCAGAAATCAGTTCTTTGTATGTTTCTTCTATTGCAAAAATTGCACGAGCAAATGGTATTTACGTATTGTTGAGCGGATTAGGAGGCGATGATCTTTTTGCAGGCTACAGGAGGCATCAGGCTGTGCTATATGACCGCTATTTATATAAAGTGCCATTTGTTTTTAGAAACTTTGTGGCAAAGTTTGTTGAAAGCTTTCCTGTGAAAACAGCACCATTCAGAAGATTAAAAAAATTTCTATCTAAATTTAAGGAAGAACAATTGTGTTACGGATTGGTGAATTATTATAAATGGTTGCAAGACGATAAAGTCTTTGATTTGTTTACAGATGAATATAAAAAAGAACTTTTAAATTTTGACAGCTCTACTGTTTTTTTGGATAGCCTGAAAAGTATTCCTAAGGAGTCAGATCCACTTAATCAAATGTTGTTTTGGGAAATGAATTATTATTTACCAGATCACAATTTAAATTGTACTGATAAATTGAGCATGAAGCATGGGGTAGAAGTCAGAGTGCCATTCTGCGATCCTGACTTGGTTAAGCTTAGTACCCTTATTCCTCCTGAATTGAAAGTAAAAAACGGAATATCAAAGTATTTGCTTAAAAAAGTAGCAGAACGATATTTGCCAAATGATCTAATCTATCGGCCGAAAACAGGATTTGGCGGACCCATCAGAAAATGGATTACAGAAGATTTTAAGGAAATAGTAAATGATAAACTAAGCAAGCAGGCTTTGAGTCAGTTTGGTATATTTGAGTATGATAAAGTACGAAAACTAATCGATGAAAATATAGCTGGAAAAATTGATGCTTCTTATTCTATTTTCAGTTTATTAGCGATTCAATCCTGGATGAAAACATTTTTGAAATAGTGTGTATTGTAGCGTAG
>JAYVIT010000048.1:0-3005 GCA_043769965.1 Saprospiraceae bacterium | reverse complement strand
GATGAATACGTATGATTGGTTGACTGTATTGGATCTCGATGATCCCGAGGAAAGTAAGTTGGCTGAAGTAAGTTTTAAAAATGGATCTCGTAAAACATTTTATAAGGTACAGGATTTTTATCGCTTTACTACTGGTGATCTTGTAGTAGTAGATACCGGTTATGGAGGTTATGATGTAGGTCGGGTGAGTTTGATGGGTGATTTGGTAAAGATTCAGATGAAGCGCAAAAATTTTTCTGAAGGACGAATCACTTTTGACATACTTCGCAAAGCCAATCAAAGAGACATCGAACGCATGGAAGAAGCAAGAGCCATCGAACATTCTTCATTAGTGAAAGCAAGAGTAATCGCAAGGAATCTAAATCTCGATATGAAAATCGGAGATGTAGAATTTCAAGCAGATATGAAGAAAGCAACATTCTACTACACTGCAGAAGGAAGAGTTGACTTTAGAGAATTGGTTAGATCATACGCTAAAGAATTCCGTACAAAAATAGAAATGTGGCAAATCGGAGCACGGCAAGAATCCGCTCGCATCGGTGGTATAGGATCTTGCGGACGTGAGTTATGTTGCTCCACCTGGCTATCTGATTTTAAAACAGTGAATACAAATGCAGCCCGTTATCAAAATATTGCTATAAACCAATCCAAACTTACAGGTCAATGTGGTAGACTAAAATGTTGTCTTAATTATGAATTGGATTTGTATGTAGATGAATTGGATAAATATCCATCCGATGTTGAGGAATTGTATTCCAAGCATGGTAAAGCGAGTCTGATTAAGATTGATATTTTCCGCGGTGTATTATATTATTCCTATGTTCAAGAAAAAGGAAGATCAATCGTCATGCCATTGAAACCAGATTATGTGCGTTTGGTAAAATCAATGAATGTCAAAGGAGAGAAACCAGATGATATTATTGCTGCTGAAGAAATTGTTGATACAACAAAACCTGTTGAGCACGATTATGCAGATGTTACAGGTGAAATCGTATTGCCGGAAAACAAACGGAAAAAGAAAAAGAAATTCCATAAAAAACCATTCGATAGAAATCAACCGAGAAAAAATTGAGTGAGAGATCTGGGTAAATCACTTGTGCGCGAGAACAAAAAAAAAATAATTATTCCTTTTGAATTGTTGAAAGACTTGACATTTTTAAAATTGCAATTCATATTTTGTTCATCACTACTTCAAAAAGTGTCATGTCTAATTCTCTTTCAAAGCATTAGTTATTTTTTTTTATTTTTATTTCTCATGGCTGCACCAACAATTTGCCAATCATAGCTATTATCAGGTCAATTTCATTTATTGAGGAGTAAAAAAGGCAATTCCCCTTTCAAGTTTGGCTTTTGCTGGTAGGAAGAAGGGGGTAAAAAGGTCCGGCAACCTCTCATTTTAGAGGAAAATCCCTGTTTTTAATACCGGCAAATAGTAACTATTTAGGTTTTAAATAGAAAAGGTTAAGAATAGAAATTTATATTTGTCAATCCAATCGTGAGTTGATATATTAATCTACCAAGATTTAAACTTCAGAATATCAACGATTAACAAAAATTAGTTCATTTAGAATTCCTTGAATACTAGGATGCTAAAGGATTTTGACAATTTCAGAACTCCTTGTCTCTCGCAGAATAATTATGCGGAAGATTTGAAAATTAGCTTTAGAGAAGTGCGTGGAAAAATGGTTTCCGACTCTGAGAGTACTTTAGCAAGATGGTCAACTGCTTGATTAAATCGAGGGGTAGATAGACTATGCAGTTTCACAGTCAGTGTATTATTAGAGTAATCCGGGTAAATATCAGCATTTTCTTGGATAATTTGTTTGACTAACATTCTTTTTTCATGAGTTGCATTGATAAGATTATCACTGAGTATGTTTGCTACAGTTGTCTCTGCACGATAACAGATCATTTTTATGATATTCATCAAAAGCTTTGATTCATGTTTGAGTTTATTGTATCGTTGGTGTTGAGGCATTTCGGATATTTTTATTCTTGGTTTTACTTGTGCTCGATTGTGAAGGAGATTTGCCTCTTCGAGTTGATGACATTCTAGTTTTTCGTTGATCCTTATTTGTTGTGTTGTGAGTTTGGGTATAGAATCTATTGGTTGATCCATGCTTTGTTCTAGTAATGGAAATAATTGCGCTTTGAGTCGCTGTATTTTTTCTCTTAATTTTTTAATCTGGTGATTGATTCTGCGGTATTCGGGATTGACCACTTCTTTATTGGGATCGACCTCTTGTGTGCCGAATTGGATCATCTTATCAAAATCATAATCGTAGATCATGTACCGGAAAATTTTTTCTTGACTCCATCTGCCGAACATTCGTCCTGCTATGGTAGGCATATCAATGTGTTTATTATTTGTCAGTATTGAGGTTTGATGGCCATTGTCATTAAGCTAGCGAACTTCTCTAAATGGTATGCCTTCAAGAGTAATGGCTTTTTCGCACAATTGCATGGTAATAGTTTGTTCCAATACTACTACTTTATTGATTAAGAAGTCTTTATTCTCCCATAAATCCTTTACATTTTTGCGATATGTAATGACTGCGATGCGGTATTTGTCCCAAAGTCGTTGGAAAAATTTTGGCTCATATGCTTCCCTATCAAATATCAAAATACACACTGGAATGTCGTCTTCCTTTTTTTCAATTGAGATATTTTGTTGTTCTTCATTTTGTTTTAAAAAAATAGTCTGCTGTAATTGCGGGATGATTTGTTGTTCTATGACTTGAGTTAACTTCTCGGTAAGTTCACCCATAACCATCAACACAGGTAAGCCTTGGGCATCATTAACCCAATACTCGGTGGTAGCATGTAAGCATAGTTTTTGCCTTGATACATATTTTGATGGCAAGTTTGCTTGCGTACCATAATAAATTCTCACATGCCCATCTATGTAGTCTTTGCAATAAAACTCTGAAAGCCAATAAACACAGTACTTTGTGTTAATAAATTGGTTTGAAAAGTGGAAAAGAAATTACGGTTTTATTGAGTTT
>JAYVIT010000047.1:0-11391 GCA_043769965.1 Saprospiraceae bacterium | reverse complement strand
TGTATAAGTCCATCGTCTTTACGAACCAGGTGTTTATCGGCCGAGTTTATCGCGGTGATAATGCGATCCACATCTCCTGCATTAGATAATGCCGACCAGCTTTGTGTAATGGAATCAATTTTACATTCTTCATTTTCAATTGAACCAAGCGGTGTCCCATCATCAAAATAAGCACGGCGATACCATTCCCCATCCCATGCATGTTTTCTGATATTGATTCTTAATTTTTCAGCTTCAACTTTACATATTTTTGCAAATGACTCATCCTTTTTCAAAAAAGCAATACCTTCAAATCGTACTAAAATGTCATAAAGAAAAAATGCAAGCCATACACTTTCTCCTCTGCCATGATAACCTACTTTATCCATACCATCATTCCAATCTCCTGAACCAATAAATGGTAAACCGTGTACTCCAAATTTTAGCGAGTGTTCAATTGCTTTAACGCAATGTTCATACAAACCTGCTGATGCATCTGATCTGATGGGCAAATCATAATAAGAATCTTCTCCCGTATTTAACAGCCTTCCTTCCAGAAAATATATTTGTTCATCAAGTATTGTGCTGTCAGCAGTACTATTGATGTATATGCAGCTGACAAAGGGTAACCATAGATAATCATCGGAGCAAGCTGTGCGAACACCCCTTCCAATAGGTGGATGCCACCAGTGTTGCACATCACCTTCTTTAAATTGTCTGGAGGCACATAAAATGATATGTGACCTTACTAACATTGGCTGGGAATGTATTAATGATAAACAATCCTGTAACTGGTCTCTGAATCCAAAAGCTCCAGCGGATTGATAGAATCCACTTCTTGCCCAAATACGGCTGGCAAGTGTTTGATAATTTAACCATCCATTTGCAAGTATGTTTAATGCCGAGTCAGGTGTTTTTATTTGAATGACTCCCAAGAATTTTTGCCAATACTGATGCACTTTTTGCATTGCGTTTTTTGCATTTTCTGAACCTTTACTTGCATTGATAATTTCCGATGCATGCTGCATGTTTTTTCCCGCTCCAATGCGAAAAATAACTTCATGTTCTTCATCTTCCGCCAAATCAAAAGCAAGCTGAATCACTGCACATGGATCCAAAGCGGCGCCTGTTTTGCCGGAGAATCTTGCTCTCTTCAATCCATCCGGCTTATTCATCGTTCCATTGCGTCCCAAAAATTCAGTCCTGTCTGTAGTGATTGTTTTATTGGATCCGTCAGCATCAAAAAAAGCAATCCTATTTGCAAATTCTGAGCTATATGCATTCATTGCCAGGATTGCACCTGATCGTTCATCCAATTCAGTTATTGTATGCTTTAAATATTTGCTGCGCTGGTCACCTAATACCCATTCAACAAAACTTGTAGCTGTAAGGCGCCGTTTTCTGCCGGAATGATTTCGGAGTTTAATTACTATATATTTAATGGGGTTTTCAATGTCAGTAAATACAGTCATCTCTGAGTGTATCCCGTCTTCACTATGTTCAAATACACTATATCCAAATCCGTGACGAGTAATATAAGGCGAGCTTCCCTGACAGGGTAATGGAGTAGGCGACCAGAATCTACCACTCTCTTCATCCTTTATATAAAATGCTTCTCCTCTAAGGTCCGTGACAGGATCATTGTTCCAAGGAGTTAAACGGATCTCATGAGCATTCTCTACCCAGGTATATGATTGGCCACTTTCACTAATGATGCTTCCGAAATTGGGATTTGCCAATACATTTATCCAGGGGACAGGTGTTTTGTTTTCAGGTGTTGTTGTAATTACATATTCTTTTCCATCTGTTGTGAATCCACCTAGCCCATTAAAAAATTGCAAATCTTTTCTCGGTTCAACTTCAGTGTATGTAAAAGGATAAATTTTGGTAGCATTGAAATAAGGTATTGCCGTTTTAATTTTGGTGCGTCTGTTCATCTGTTCTTCAAGACTACCGTAACGGTCTGCGATAAGAACATGAGCAACTGACTCAAATAAAATCCTGTCCTCATTGGAAATTTGTTCTGAAGCAATTAAAAAAGTTCCTCCTGACTTTTCCTTCAGTTCATTACCAACTCCAGGTATTATAAGGCTTAGAATCAGGTTGTGCAACTCTTGCCTGTAACCTCCATGGTCAGCATTCAAAATCACGAGGTCTACAATCAGTCCTTTCAGACGCCAGTATAGATGAGCCTGTATCATTTGTTTGACAAGATTAATATTAGCGGCATCTTCAATTTGCACCAAAGCAATCGGAATGTCACCTGAAATTGAATAGCCCCATAAACCTGATTGACCTTTTCTGTTCTTTAGAATTACTGAAGGTTCCGCTCTAAATAATTGATTGGAAAAGATTATAGAACTTGCAAGGCGTGAATACAATTGGGCGTCTGATTCAACTGCATTGATCTGTCTTAAAATTACCTGGCTATGTGTCCATGCAAGTTCCAGGACCCTATTGAATAAATGTTGTTCCTGGTATTTGTCTATTAGATTATTGCATTGTTCTTTTTTTTCTGACATACCGGTAATGATATCAATCGTTACTGATTCATTGCCTTCCAAAATGATACGGTATTGTATAGATACTATAGGATCCAGCACAGAACCGCTATTGCCAGGTTTAGCTTGCAACCGTTTTATTAACTCTGGATCATTGACACTATTCCCCCTCCCAATGAATTGATGTCGGTCTGTTTCGTATGAGATATTTATTATTTCCGCATCATGCACTTTCATGAGATGAAACATCCATGGTGTTTTTTCTTCAACAGAACGAGGTCTTCGGTTACAAAGAATCGCATGTCGTTGTTCATTGATTTCTGTCTGTACAAATAAATTACTAAATGCAGGATGGGCTTCATCAGCCGCATGCGTAGCCAATACTACTTCTGCATAACTGCTTATTTCAAGCATCCTTTTTTTACGCGAGCGATTTGTAATATGCACCCTTCTTAATTCAATATCATCTTCTGGAGAAACTACAATTTCTGTATGTGTTTCCAGTGAAAAATCTCGTCGACGAAACTCAGCTTTTCCCTCCGAAAAGATCGCTTCATAATTTTCTCCTTGTTGCAAAGTTGGTTGGAAAGCAGATGACCAGTAAAGATTACTCTCAAGGTCACGTATATAACAAAAACTTCCCCAGTTGTCGCAGGTGATGTCTTCACGCCAGCGTGTAACAGCCAAATTTTTCCATCGGCTATATCCACCTCCTGCATTGGTCACCATGACATGGTATTTGCCATTTGACAATAGCTGTATTTCCGGAACGATTGTATTGGGGGTGTTGATAATCCGGATGGACTGGTTGCTGCTTGACACAACGCCGGTGTCTTCCGAATGGACACTTCGCGAATAAAAAGTAGCCACCCTTGGAATCTTTTCTTGTAATAATAATAGAGTAGATTTTAAATGAACATCTGATTCAAATCTTTGCTGCATTGGTCTGTTCAAAAGCAAGTATGAAAGTGAAAGTAATGACATGCCTTGATGATGAGCCATGAATGATTTTATCACTACTCTTTTTTGTTTCCTGAGCAATCGTGAAGTGGTAAAGTCTATAGCTTCATAAAAGCCATAATCTGCTTCATAGCCATCTTCTTTTAAGACCCGTAAGTTTTTATAAGCTTCAAGTGGCGCCACCATTAATGCCATGATCGTTGAATAAGGAGATATGACCAAGTCTTCACCAAGTCCCCGCTTAAAACCAATGCCCGGGACACCAAATGCGCGATACTGATAATTTAAGTGCGCATCCAGCATATTATATCCAGATTCAGACATTCCCCATGGTATAGAATGTTTCTTACCATATTCAATCTGTTTTTGAACTACTGCTTTAATGGTTTGGTCTAATAAAGTATTTTCATAAGTGGGCATCACTAAAAGTGGCATAAGGTATTCAAACATTGAGCCACCCCATGAAAGCAACACAGGTTTGGCACCTTGACCAGTAAGTTGTCTGCCTAAAGCAAACCAACTATCCTGTGGCAATTTTCCTTGTGATATTCCGACAAAAGTTGTAAGTCTTGCTTCTGAAGCAAGCAAGTCATAATAGCCGCTATCTCTTCTGCGCTCTTCTACATTATAACCGATTGACAACAAATTTTGTGACTTGTCAAACAAGAAATCGAATTCCATGTTTGCTAGATTCATACATTTATCGGCTAGTTGTTCGATCGTGTGAATTAGTTCTTTAGCACGTCTCGATGATTCTGTTATGGCTGTCATGAATCTTGTTGTCAATTCATTTTCTGCATTGTTTTTATCTGGTTTGGATAGACTAATATTGTTTTGCAATATGAGTTGTTCTAATAATGCGATTTGTTTTAAAGTGGGTACAGAAGTTAATTCAGGAATTAATGTTTCAAATTTTGATGGTACCGTAGAAAATAATAACCAGGGAGCCATTGCATTGATATAATTTTTTTGTTCATTTAACTGTTGCGATATTTTTTGTACCCAATTAATTTCTATCTCATTAGTAGCATGGCCTAGTTCAGTCATGATATTTGTAAATGATGATTCAATCGATTCTATATAATCTTTTAATTCTTTTAGTGTATTGATTTTATTATGATAATTATTTTCCAGGTCTTCCAGGAATTTTACCAGCAGTATATTTTCATTGGTATATTTTATCAATATCCTAATCGTATCAAATAATCCTTTGAAATTTTTTTCAGAGACTATTTTATTATCAGGAATAAACTGTAGGCCTTGTTTTAAAGTAATAAGATGTGCTGCCAGGTTTCCACTATCAACAGAAGAGATATATTTTGGAAATAATGGAACCAAAGAAATGGTGTCATACCAATTATACAAATGTCCTCTGAATCGCTCCATTCGCTGCATTGTATTGATGGTATTTGTAGTACGTTCCACCAATTGCAAAGTAGTTATATAGCCAAAATCGAATGCAGTTAAATTGGATAATAATGATAGTCCGATATTGGTCGGAGATGTACGATGAGCGACTCTTTCGATTGGTTCTTCCTGGTAATTATCCGATGGTAACCAATTGTCTTCTGCTGTTACAAATTTTTCAAAAAAGCCCCAAATTTTTCTGGCCAATATGCGCAAATAAATAGTTTGTTCTGCTGAAATAGCCATTTTATCAGCTGCGAGTGGACGATTAATGGCAAAGGCAATCAATGGTCCTGCAATCCAGAAAGTAAGAAAAGGGATTGCAATGAGCACAACGTTGGGATTGAAAATGGATAAATAAACATATAAAAGAATCGCAAAAACTGGCTCAAACCACATTGTAATGTATAATTTTAAAATGCTGTTTGGCCTATTGTGCATTCGGCTATACGGATTCCATTGAAGTAAATTTTTATGAGAAATAAACATTCTCCAGAGAGTGCGTACAATGGCATCAATATTTGAGTACACTTCGTAAGGGAGAAAAGCAAGCTCAAGCAATTGCTGAATAAAATTATTAAGCGCGGCTAAACTTGTATATACAAGATGTTGTACTAAAATAATATCAGTTGGTTTTCTGCAAAGCTGCCAGATAAAATTAACAATGGAAGGCAAAACAATGATGATGGTTACAGCCAGTGTCCAGAACCATGCGGCGGTTGACATTGTCCAACCAAATAGTAATAACAACAACAAACACAAGGGTACCAGACTCCGTCGGACATTATCAAAAATTTTCCATCTTGATAATTGTGAGAGTGGGTTCTTATGCAACTTCTTGTCATATCCCGGAACAAATGGAAATACCCATTTCGCTATCTGCCAATCGCCCCTGATCCAACGATGCCGTCGCTGCATATCTGTATCATACCGCAATGGATATTCCTCATAAAGATGAACATCTGTTATCAATGCAGAACGGGCGTAACAACCTTCGAGCAAATCGTGGCTTAAGATGCGATTTTCAGGAAACCTGTCCTTCAATGCTAACTCAAATGCGTCTAAATCATATATCCCTTTGCCGATGAATGAACCTTCAAGAAAAAGGTCTTGGTAAACATCTGAAGTAGCTTTGGTATAAGGGTCGGTCCCGGAATCACTGCTATGCAGGCTTGCATAAAATGAGCTATCTGTTCCTGGCAGACTATTCATTAGTCGTGGTTGAAGAATACTGTATCCTTCAATAATGCGTTTTTTCTGTTCACTGTACACAGGATGGTTTAATGGATGCGCCATCGTTCCAATCATCTTCCAGGCAGTTTCTCGTGGAAGTTGTGTATCAGAATCAAGTGTAATAATATATTTTATGCCGCTAAAGCAAAAAGCTTCTCCCACGATCTCCGAAAAAAGACCAATTCCATTTCCACGTAAAAAGGCATTTAATTCAGTGAGCTTTCCACGTTTTCTTTCATAACCCATCCATATTTTATCATAATTATTCCACCGCCGTGGTCTGTGAAAAAGGAAAAATGTATCATTGAAAGTTCGTTGGTATTTTTTATTTAATTCTATGACCTTGTTTTTTAAAGTCATTAGCAGCAATTCATCTTCCGGTAAATGTTCTGTTGCTGCATCTTTAAAATCTGTCAATAAAGCAAAAAATAGATTCGTGTTCCCGTTAGCAAGAAATCGAACTTCCAATCCTTCCACCATCTGATCAATGGATGCGAAGTTGGTGATCAATGTAGGGATTACAACCATTGACTTTGATTCATCAGGGATTCCCTTCGCATAATCCATTCTTGGAAGAAGACTTGGATTAGCCAAAATGGTGCTCAACCAATTTACCAGAGAAACGGCCAGACGCGTAGTTGTCATCAAAGCCACCAGGTAAATTGTCACCAAAAGAAAGTTTGGCAACAACTCCTTTGAAGCTACAGCAATTAATACCCAGCAAAATAGAAAGCTGAGAATTCCAATACCACCCAGATAAATAATTAAAGGATGGGTGATAATAATTCTACAGCACTTATCCAAAAAACTTGTACGAGCTTTTACAGCTTTTGCAGTAGCATCATATCCTTTGCCGGTCAAGTAAAAACCTACATGCGAGAATCGTGAATCAATATGTAAAGTAGCATTCTTTTTTGCAGCATTAATGACCAATTCGGCAACTGCCTCTTCAGATAAATTGCTCAACATGGCAATTTTTTCAACCGCATGCCTGTAAACATCACGAGTATGAAAATCCATTGCCCCGTAGATACCATTTATATCCCGGCGAAGTATTGCTTCAACAATACTGGTGTCTTCTACAAAATTTTTCCAGTTGTTAGTACTTAAAAAACGAAAACTACTGATGCAATTACTTACAGATACTTGGGTAGCGGCTTGCTCCCTGTTATCAAGTTGGATCAGTTCATTGCTCGTTAAACCCATTTCAGAGAGTCTTTGTTCGATCCAGTTGAGAGGAAGTGAAAGTGAACCTCCCTTTTCCAGCAATCTCCTGTAGAGTTCTGCTACGAATGTGCTCACAATCGGAGGATCAGACCTCGCCATATCAGCAATGACCAATACTAAACTCTTGGGATCTTTTTCAGAAATTTCTATCATTTCATCCGCCCACCGATTGGCCAATTTTTTATTGGTGTTTTCTTCTGCAATGATGATGGAAAGGCGCCTTAAGTTTTCTATCAATGCCAGCCTAAGCATGATTGGTATGGCCCATAGTTCACCCAGTTTTAAATAATTGACCGTTTGGTACCCATTTACAAAACTGGTTAGATTTGTTATATCAACGTGACCATCACTATGGGAGATAATTTCAACGGCCATGTCATATACACGAGGTAAATCGGCTGACTCTCCTTTTAGTAATCTAGGCAATGCTTTACTATATCCCTTCGGTAAATGTTTTTTACCGGTATAAATCTGTTCTTCGATTAAATAGAAATTATCGAGCAGCCATACTGCTGCCGGAGCAATGCGGTTATTTTGTTTTAAGGTATCGGAGAACAAGGCATACACTTCGAGCAAGATATTTTCATTATCTGCCAGTCGCTTTAATAATTTTTCTGATGTTTGTTCATAAACCAGAACATGTCTTTTGGCTATTGCGACAGCATGCTTCTCCAGCTGGTCTTTAGTAAATATTTCAGATCTGAGTGGAGGCCTTTCATTTTGATACTTGTCGTCATTATTTTCTCCGAAAAATGGATCAATAATATTTTTCTTCAGACTGGCTATGGCTTGTGGCAGCAATTTTAAGAAATCATTCTTATTATTTTTTCTTCGAAAAACGTTCATTGCCTTTTAAAATTCTAATATTTGTTAGTCAATCAAAATGTTGATAATGTGTTTCAATTGTTGTTCTGTCCACTTACTATTCAATTAATAATTTCGACAGGGTTTTTACCATAATTTTCAATACATGCTCTATGCTGCAATAATACGTTTTGTAAATATTGTTATCCTGAGCACTACGCGATTCACAAAAATTAGCAACTTTAAGGTCCAATTAAAATGACTTCAATCAACTTATTCTGAACATCCATAGTATACAAAAGTTTGTTAAAATCTGAAATGTAGTTTAATGTTCACTAACTTTGCTATGCTCTCTTCAGCGCAAGGTAACAAAACAAAATAACAAAACTTGAAATCAAAACTTTCTTCCATGTTCGGTCTGACTTGTCCTGCTTGTAGAACAGGTGCCTTGTTTCCAAATCCCAGTTTGTTTTTTGATTTTAGTTTTAGAATGAATACCCGTTGTCCGCATTGCAATGAATCTTTTATACGCGAACCCGGATTCTATTATGGAGCAATGTTCATCTCCTATATTTTCTCCGCATTCTTCAGCTTATCGTTTGCCGGTGTATTGATTATCGGATTCGATGTGGAGTGGAAGTTCGTTATCGGATTGCTGATCTTAGTGATGATATTGACTTTTGCTTATTTGTTTAAAGTATCAAGATCGATTTGGATACATTTATTTGTAAAATTTAAAGAAGAGCTATGAGATGTAAATTAAAAATACAAGAAAAAAATTAACAAGGTGTAATTAGATTAAAAAATTTGCCCATTGCCCATTGCCCATTGCCTCTTGTATTCTTACCAACTGCTCACACCGCCTCCACCAAATCCACCACCAGAAAATCCTCCACCTCCTCCTCCTGAAGATCCAGAGCCACTGGAAGATGGAGTACTAGACATAACAGTTCTCATTTCATCCAGTGAAGAAGACATGACGCTATTAAATTGACTCACATTGAATCCTGATGAAGCATAATAAAACGGAACATTGGATGAATACCATTGTGGTGCTGGAAGTTCGAGTCCTTTAAATTTTTTACTCCATTCATCTGCGCAATCAAATGCAATTGCATAGGGTAGTGTCTTGTCAAAATAAGAAGGATCTTCTTTAACCAGGAATTCGAGTTTATCTTTTTCGGCAAGGCGGATAAATTTTCGGAAGCCATTGATCTCTTTAAATAATTCGTCTCCGGATTGAGATCGCTTGAGAAGGATAAATGCATAAAGAGCAAGTAAAATTGTAATCAAAATAGTAATGCCAAGAAATATCAATCTTCCCGAGAAAAAGCAATACACAGAATTAATTACTCCAAGTAATATAAAAATCCAAATTGAATTCCAATAGAGTCTTACAGATTCTTTCGTAAAATAATCCGATGACATGACTACATCAGAAATGCTGCTCAATGTGCTGTTCAAAGTAGTGTAGAATGAATCTTTCAATGAACTTAACTTGACTTTTGTTTTGCCTTCAAATAATCCATTGAAGAAAAGTTTCTGATGTGGAGGTGCATTAGCCGGTAATTCCTTTAATTTGGTAAACGTAATTTCGTCTTCAGCGAAAATTCCTTTGTTCTCCTTATGTTCTACCGTGAGCAATCCATTAGCTCCAAAATATGGAATTAATGATAATGCATCTCTTTTATTTGCTTTAATATCTATTGCAAATCCAGACATGGCAGGATCCATTGTCTTGGGTGGTAAATAAGCAACCATATCTGCCAAACTGGTATCTCTTCCATACTTCCACCAGAAATACCAAAAACCAAACAACATGAAAATCGGTATGAGCAAATATTTAAAATGATACCACCAAAGTTTATAAGTAGGATAAGCACTCACAGCACCCGGAGGCATTCTTATAGCTATGGTTAATGCTTGCCTTCTTCCCAATGTTGATATTGTTTCTCCAGTCAATATTCCATTTTCAAAATTTGAAGTGACATTGTGCTCGCGTTGACCATAAGGTCCTGTCCATACATCTATATCAGATGGATTTACAGCAATATCATTTGGAATAGTTACTTTAAATCCTGCATGTTTCACTTCTTCTTCTATGTAATCTCCGACAAGATTCCAGTACAACTCAGTGTGTTCTTTATTGTGAAGAAGACCATTTTCGATAGTATAAGATATTTGATAGAGTTGGTCTCCATCTACCAGCACATCAGCATCTCCAATTTTAAGCCGCACACCAACTCCCAGAAGTTCGTCTTTAAATTTAAAATTCTTGACTTCAATATCACTGATAAATAAATCATGAGGAAACCATTTATCCAGAAATGAACCTGAGGTTTTTTCTGAAATGCGATAACTCAATGGCAAATCTCTATAGATACCATGTCTTGGTTCATTGTAATGAATCTTGATGAGTTCCGTCACTTTAATGACTCCTTTTTTATCAAGTTTCATATCGACAAAAAAATCTTCTATATAATAATAGTCTTGTGCTATACTGCGTAATCCGAAAATCAGGCAACAGCTAAGAAAAAGAAAAAATCTTTTCATCTGAGAAGTATGGAGATCGATTAGAATTGAACAGTTACGTTCTGCTTGCTTTGTTCATCCGTTTCGTAAAAGTCGAATTTGTTAAATCCCAAAGGACCAGCGATCAATACTCCTGGCAATCCTTCTACTTTATTATTGTTTTCACGAACAGTTGCATTGTAATATCTGCGTGTATTCTCAAGATTTGTTTCAATCTCATTTAATTTATCCTGCAATTGAAGAAAGTTTGTATTCGCTTTCAAGTCCGGATAACTTTCCGCTAAAGCAAATACTTGCCGAAGACTTGCCGTCAATGCCTGGTCTGCAGCAATCTGGCCATTGATATCGCCTTTCGGTACGCTTAATGCCGCATTTCTTGCTGCAACTACTTTTTCCAAAGTTCCGGATTCATGAGCTGCATAACCTTTTACGGTATTTACAAGGTTAGGAATCAAGTCATATCTCTTTTTCAAGGCGACATCGATATTGCTCCAGGAATCCAGGACAGCATTTTTGGCGTTTACTAATCCATTGTATATGAAGATGGAGAGTAGAACTAAAACAACGATTACAATTAAAATAGTCATGGTAGAATTAATTTTTGGTTTTTCTAATTTGGTATAAATGTAGGCATAAATCGAAAAAGAGATTAAATAGTTCCAAGGATAGATAATTTAGAATTGACGGCCGACCAATGACCACCGACGGCCGACGATTCGACAAGCTCGTTGTTGAACTGACCGCAGAC
>JAYVIT010000046.1:0-7996 GCA_043769965.1 Saprospiraceae bacterium | reverse complement strand
AAGATTAGATGTTACTGGATTAGATCTAAAAGATGTTAAATGTTTTAATCAATCTACTGGAAGTATTGAAGTTCAATTGAGTTATGGTACTCCTCCATACAACTATAATTGGTCGAATGGTGATAAAACAAATTTCAATACCAATTTGAAAGCTGGAAATTTTACGTTGACTATAACTGATAATCATGGTTGCACTCGTTTAAAATCATATATTATTAATCAGCCACCACTTTTGACAGCATCTGCAACTTCTATAAAAGAAATTTGTGATAATGCCGATGGATCTATTCAGGTGAAGGGTCTTGGTGGCTATCCACCCTATGTATATGATATCGGATCAGGTAATCAGGGGAGTTCTGAATTTCATAAATTGAAAGGAGGAAAAGATTATACGGTCACAGTCACTGATTTTAACGCTTGTAAGGAAACTATAAAAGTATATGTGGACGTATCGCATAAGCCCAAAGCAAATGCCGGTGATGATAAACCTTTAGATTGTATAAAAGAAATAATCAATCTGGATGGAAGTCAATCCGAGCAGGCAGCCTGGATTACAAATCAATGGACTACAACGGAAGGAAATATTGTGAGTGGAGGGGACTCCTTGTTTCCTGAAATCAATAAGCCAGGGAAATATTACCTCAAAATTTTAAACACTAACAACAAGTGTTTTGATATTGATTCAATGATTGTGATCGATACTCGTGTATTTCCAAATATTGTTGCTGTCGGCGATACTATATTAAATTGTGAACTAACTAAATCAGAAGTAAAGGGAAATAGCACAGATCTGCAAACCAATTTCTATTGGAAGAAAATAAATGATACTATCTTTTATTCAACAGAAAGGAATATTACGGTAATTGATTCCGGTAAATATATTTTTCATGTAAAAGATACTATAAATCTTTGCATATCCAGAGACACGGTTGTAATTCTAGCCGATCAGGATAAACCAATTGTTCAAGCTGCCGCCGAAAAAAATGTTAGTTGTAAGAATGTTGAAGTAATTATTGATGGAACTGCTTCTTCTCAGGGTGCTAATTTTTCATATCAATGGACAAGCATCAATAGTAGCATTGTAAGTGGAGCAAACACATTAGTTCTAATAGTGAATAGGGGAGGAGAATATACATTAGAAGTTACAAACTCATCGAATAATTGTACGAATGCAACTATCGTTTCCGTACTTGAACAAAAGCAACCGTCGGCTGGATTTGAACAAAGTATAAATGGACTGACTGCACAGTTTAATGATCTATCAACAGGTATTCCAACAGCTTGGAATTGGACATTTGGCGATGGTGGTATCAGTCCTCTCAAAAATCCGGAACATACTTTTCCTCAGGATGGAGAATATGAAGTTTGTTTGACTATTGATAATGATTGTGGCCAGGATGTAAGATGCCAAAAAATTCTGGTTGGTATTTCGACTTCATTAAGTCTTGTTTCATCGGATATTCACAATGTAAGTTGCTTTGGAGGAAATGATGGATTTATTAAATTGTATGTTCAAGGCGGGGTGGCTCCGTATCAATACAATTGGAGTAATCAGCAAACGACCAGGGATGTTGCTGATTTATCTGCTGGTGATTATTCTGTACAAATATCAGATCAGCAAGGGACTAAAATAAATAAGACATTTTCGATTAAACAACCAAAAGAAATTGCACTTTCCAATTCCAAAATTACAAATACCACATCCGGAAAAAATGATGGCGCGGTTTTTCTTGAATTAAATGGTGGAATTCCGCAATACAGTTACCTGTGGTCAAACGGATCTTCATTAAATCCAGCAATCGATTTGATGGCAGGTGAGTACACTTGTAAAGTGAAAGACGCTAATGATTGTATCAAGGAGTTTGGACCGTTTGTCGTCAATTATGTCACTTCATCTTCTAATCTAAATATTGTAAAACAATTCAGACTTTATCCAAATCCTGTAAATGGTAAGGGAATGATTAAATTGGATTTTAATAAGCAAAGCGCATTTAAGTTAAATGTACTGAATGTATTTGGGGAGTCAATCTGGACCCATTCTTCAATTGGTCAAAATCTTTTCATTCCAGTTGATCTTAATGAATTTCCTGGCGGATTGTATTTTGTAGTTTTAACTACGGATAATACGCAGCAGGCATTGAAGTGGATTGTTGAGTAAGGAACTATTTTTGAATCAACAACTTTCCTTCGCTTAGTAAATAGTTCTCATCGTAAAGAAGATAGAAATAGATACCTGAATTGAAAGCGTCAGTTCTTACAATCTGTTTTAATTGCATTAAAGATTTAGCTAAAATTAATTTTCCAATTGAGTTGTATAGGAAAAAATTCAGTTTCCTATTTTCCATGCCCGATGTTTCGATATTGAAAAATGAATTGGCTGGATTTGGATAAATCTTGATTATATTATTTGTATTCGTTAAATTATTGGATGCAGTGAGAACTATAAACTGATCAGCACCAATATCCATTGTTGATCCTCTTGCAAGGCAATCATAATCTAAAGTAACATCATTCAATAATTTTCCTTTACCAATCAAATTGAGATCGCTTTTAACCAAATGATAATCATAGTTTGCAGCATTTACAAACATTGATGTTAATGCTTGTGTATAATTTTTCTCCAATAAGCCTTGTGCACCTTCTCTTAATGCTATATTTTTATTCGTAAGGTTATTTGCAATATGTGTATTTGTAGTTCCGGCAAAGCGATATTCTATAGAATTGAAATAGTTGTCTGTCCAAACGGTATTGTTGTATATCTTGACATCAGGAGAAAGTTCGATGCCAATGCCAACGTCACGACTGGTATGGACAAAATTATTTCTTATGATTCCTCCAAAGTTTCCTCTTGCAGGATCGTTGCCTAAGCCGTATCCGATGCCTCTGTCGCAATTAATGATCAGATTATTTTCTGTTAGGATGTCTCTTGAGTTTGACCAAAAATGAACTGCATGTTCTGCAAGATTCCCGTCCGGACTTCTAAGATGTTTAAATGTATTATTACGAACTATCCAGTTTGAACAATGATGTCCATCCACACCTCCGGTATAATACTGATTGCCAATCCCTGCTGAAAATTCAAAATGACAACATTCAATAATTCCTCCATCAGAGATATTTGGTTCAGTTGAACTACCTGAAATTTTTATAAACTGTTCGTTGCCGTCTATGATTTTTACATTATGGATCAATACACTATCTGCATTTGATTCTCCATGAATTTGAATTGGATGATAAAACACCCAGCCAATTGTCATATCCGCAACTGTAAAATGTGAAGCTGCCACATTGAAAATATGAGTAACATTTCCATTCATGCCTTGACCTTTGATGATTACATCATCGCGATTGCCGGTTGCACCTTGTATGGTTAGATTTTTCATGTTAGGTCCAATGTAAAGCAGATTTGAGCTTAGCACATAAGTGCCCTTTGAGACAAGTATGGTTAAGCCGCCATTGTTGATATTAGCCTGGGCAAGTGCGTTTTGAAGTTCTGTGACATTCTTTACTGATACTGCCTTTGTTGGAATCGATAAGGGAAAGCAGTTGCATTGAGAGTAGAGCTTTACACTCAAGGCAATAAATAAAATGAAGAGTGTAAATGCAGATTTCATAAATTAAATTTTAAAATGTGGAAATCTAAAAAAAAGGGAAGTTCAGAATTGAAGGATGGGATCCAGTTGATCAAAGGTAATTGAATTCTCTTAAAATGATTTAGCTTTGTATACAATTTTTTAAAATGAAATATTTATTTCTATTTATTTTGGTTATTCTTGTTGGCAATAAAAGCCTTGCTCAAAATGACGGCACCATCATTTTGCAAAATGCCTCTTTCGAAGATATTCCTACCTGTTGTAAGCCTCCAAATGGCTGGACTGATTGTGGCTTCAAAGGAGAAACACCACCAGATATTCAACCTGCATTAGATCAAAATAACAAACCGTTCTTTGGTGTTACTCAAAAGGCTTTTGATGGAGAGACTTATATGGGAATGGTTGTTCGAGAAAATGAAACGTATGAACGAGTATCTCAACAATTGATCAAACCATTGGAAAAGGGTAGTTGCTATACTTTTAGTATTATGCTTTGTAGATCAGATACCTATTTAAGTGCATCAAATAGAAACGAACCAAATAATTTAAAACAATTTACAGAACCTATCCATTTGAAAATTTGGGGCGGAGATGCGCATTGCAATCAGAAAGAATTATTAGCGGTATCTCCTTTAATTGAAAATACTGATTGGGAGGAATATGAATTTGAGTTTCAAGCTCAATCGGAATTAAACTATATCATTTTAGAGGCATTTTACAAAACTCCATTATTATTCCCTTACAATGGCAATGTACTTCTCGACAAGGCTTCCGATATTATTGAATTGGATTGCATTTTGCTTAATAAAAATTAAATTATTCTTCGTTTCATCGCTTCACTGCCTCACCTTCTTCTGAATTTCCAACAATTTCATCATGCACTCAACAGGTGTCATAGTTTGGACATCGAGTGATTTAATTTCTGAAAGTATTTTTCGGTCTTCTTGCTGTGAAGCTTCGTAGATGTTGAGTTGCATTTTATTGGTCTGTACCAGATTTTTTTCTTCGGTACCCGTTTGAGATCTCTTTTCTTCCAGGTCTGATAAAATTTCCTCTGCACGATGCAAAACTTCAAAAGGCATACCTGCCATCTGTGCTACGTGAATGCCGAATGAGTGTTCGCTACCTCCGGCAACTAACTTTCTTAAAAAGATTACTGACTTATCAATCTCTTGTGTAGATACATGAAAGTTTTTAATTCTGGGAAGATATGCACTGAGTTCGTTGAGTTCGTGATAATGCGTGGCAAACAAAGTTTTCGCTCTTTTATCTTGAATTTCATGAATGTATTCTGCGATCGCCCATGCTAGTGAGATGCCATCATAGGTGCTGGTTCCTCTTCCAATCTCATCTAATAATATCAATGAGCGATCTGATAAATTATTTAGGATTGAAGATGTCTCATTCATTTCAACCATGAATGTAGATTCACCGGATGAAATATTATCGCTTGCTCCAACTCTTGTAAATATACGGTCTATGTATCCTAAGTTTGCTTCACGCGCAGGAACGTACGATCCAATTTGTGCAATCAGGCATATGAGAGCAGTTTGTCTTAGCAATGCAGATTTACCGGACATGTTTGGACCGGTGATCATCAATATCTGCTGTGTGTCAGAATCGAGATAGACATCATTGGGGATGTAATGTTCTCCACTGGCTAATTGCTTTTCAATTACCGGGTGTCTGCCATCTTTGATGTCGATGACTTTGCTGTCGTCTACCTGCGGTTTGCAATAGTTATTGGTCAACGCAGTCTTGGCAAATGAAAACAGTACATCGATCTCTGCAATAACCTGTGCATTTTGTTGTAAAGGCAGCATATACTCCTGAATCAGATCGAGCAGTTTTTCAAAAAGCTCTTCTTCTAATTGGACTATTCGTTCTTCTGCCCCAAGAATTTTTATTTCCAGTTTTTTTAATTCATCGGTAACGTATCGCTCACCACTGGACATGGTTTGTTTTCGAATCCAGTAATCCGGAACCAATCCTTGATTTTTATACTTATTGGTTACTTCAAGAAAATAACCAAACACTGAATTGTAACCGATTTTTAAATTCGCGATTCCGGTATTGATGATTTCTCGTTTCTGAATGTCGAGCAATAAATCTTTGCTGTTGGTAAGTATATATTTTAGTTCGTCAAGTTCTGATGAAAAGCCGGATTTAAAAATTCCGCCTTTATTAATTTGATTGGGTGCTTCGGGATGCAATTGTTCGGAAATCAGTTTGGCAAGACTTACGCATTCCTGGATTTTTTCTCCCAGTTTAAACAAACTATTATTTTTTTGTTCATTTAAAATTTGTTTTAACGGGATGAGTTTGTTCAGGCTTCTCAGTATGTGATTGATTTCTCGCGGATTGATTCTTCGCAACGGAATTTTTGAAACCAAGCGTTCAAGATCTCCAAAGTGATTTAATATTTGATTTAATTCTTCACGAAACTCTTCTTCAGATATCAACGATTCCACCATACTCAATCGATTTTGGATTTTGGTGAGATCCAATAAAGGCATGATGATCCATTTGCGCAAAAGCCTCGAACCCATCGGAGTTTGCGTATGATCTAGGATTTGCAATAAACTCGTACCTTCTGCATGAATTGGATCTACAAGCTCCAGATTTTTTATGGTAAATCTATCCATCCAAACTGTTTCGTCACTTGCCAGACGACTGAGTTGTGATAGGTGGGCTGGATTTTTAGTTTCGATGCTTTCCAGATAATGAATGATAGCACCGGCTGCAATCTGTCCATGAACATATTCTTCGACTCCGAATCCTTTTAAACTGTTTACTTTAAAATGTTGTAGTAATTTATCACGGGTATAATCAGGTTGGAATATCCATTCTTCAAGAGGATACAAATAAAAACTTTCACCAAAGTTGGATTCAAAGTAATTGGTTTTATTTCTGGATAGAATAATTTCGGATGGTTGAAAACTTTGTAGTAGTTTTTGAATGTAATCTTCATTTCCCTGTGAAAGGTAAAATTCACCTGTGGAAATATCAGCAAATGCTACGCCACATATTTCATTGGAAATATAAATAGAGGCAAGAAAGTTATTTCTCCTGTGATCAAGTAATTTGTCATCTAATGTAATACCCGGTGTAATGACTTCAGTTATGCCTCTTTTGACAATCTTTTTTCCTTTTACCGGTTTTTCCAATTGTTCACAAATAGCTACGCGAAAACCTGCGCGTACGAGTTTTGGTAAATAAGCATCAAGTGAGTGATATGGAAATCCAGCCAATTCAATGTCAATGCCGCCATTATTTCTTTTTGTAAGTACGATTCCAAGTATTTTGGAGGTAGTAATTGCATCCTCGCCAAATGTTTCATAAAAATCGCCAACCCGATATAATAAAATGGCATCAGGATGTTTGCTTTTCATGGCATAATACTGCTCCATCAAAGGCGTCATAGTACTTATCTCAAATAGTAAGGCTTCTCCTTTCAAGTTTCAAATTTCGGCAAATATACACAATCCCTTAGTTAGTATTCATTTCCCGCTTTACGGGTTCTTCGCTACGATAAGACATTTATTTAGCACCGGAATTATTTTATTGAACAAGGGAAATTATTATAGATTTGTAATCTGAATTGATTTAAGAGAACTATTCAAAAACTGATAATATGATTTCGGCATTTAATGGCTTGAAAAAAGAAGAATACCAGTTGTTAATTGAATCTGTACCTTTGATCGCAATATTAATTGCAGGTGCGGATAATGATATCGATTTGTTTGAAAAAAACTGGGCAGAAAAGATTGTAAAAATCAGAAGTTATAGCAATCATTTTGATTTGAAGCCTTACTACAAAGATGTAGATGAACAATTTAAAGAATTGTTTGAAAGATTTTTAATGGAGCTTCCAAAAAGTGCAGACACGCGTAGTCGTGAAATTACAAAAAAACTTTCTGAGGTGAATGGTCTTTTGACTAAAGTGACAATGCGTACAGCAAACCAACTATATACTTCTTTCATTGCTTATGCTGAACAAGTAGGCAGAGCTTCGGGTAGTATCTTAACAATGATGTCCATATCAAAAGAAGAATCCATGTGGATAGGACTTCCTATGATAGATCCGATATTCTTCGATGAGATAGATGAAGAAGAATGAAAGAATGTCGGAGCGGAGCGTAGATCACGCAGAATTGCGGGGAAAGAATGAATTGATTGTTTAATTGTTGAATTGTTAAATTGTTTTTTTTGCCTATTGCCTACAACCTGTATTTCATTTCGCAAGAATGATCTTCTGTACAAACTTCTGATTATTTTCTATCCAGTGTATGAAGTGTATTCCTTGGGAATTCAGGAGGCTCATGTCTAAGCCATTATTTGGAAGATCATTTTCTGAGTAAATGAGTTTACCACTGAGATTGTAAATTTTTACATCTTCAACT